>NZ_JBHUQX010000010.1:0-48356 GCF_042674225.1 Streptomyces sp. NPDC056948 | reverse complement strand
ACGGACCCCGACGCCGGCACCGCAGCACGAGAAGTAGGCGACGGCGCCGAAGCACAGGAAGCCGCCTCCGAAGAGACGCCGGACGCTACGTCCGACACGGCGCCGGACGTGACGAAGGCCGGCTGGTTCGGTTGGCGGCGGCGCTACCCCCGTGCGGCGCGCGGCGTCAGCGTCGGGACGACCGTCCTCGCCGGTGTGCTCGTGTTCTTCGCGCTCCTCCTGCCCAACCAGATGGAGAAGATCGAGTTCGCCTCGTTCGTCCGCATTCCCGCCGAGGGCGTGCTGCTCGCGGGCCTGCTGCTCGCGCTGCCGCCGCGGCCCCGGCGGATCGCGGCGGTCGCCTCGGGTGCGTTCCTCGGGCTGGTCACCATCCTGAAATTCGTCGACATGGGCTTCTACCAGGTGCTGGCCCGGCCCTTCGACCTGGTGCTGGACTGGATACTGATCGAGAACGCGACGGACTTCCTGAGGGAGACGTTCGGCCGTACCGGCCAGGTGCTGGCCGTGGTCGGCGTGATCGTCCTGTTCATCGCGGTGCTGGTCCTCACGACACTCGCCGTGGTGCGGCTGACGAACCTGATGGTCAGCCACCGTCCCGTCGCCGCCCGTACGACACTGATCCTCGGCACGGCGTGGATCACCGCCATGACGCTGGGCGTACAGATCGGCAGCGTGCCGTTCGCCACCAAGGGCAACGCCGAGTTCCTCGGCAACCGTGTCGACCAGGTGCGCGCGGGCCTGGCGGACGCGCGGGTCTTCCGGAAGCAGGCCGCCGTGGACGCCTTCGCGAAGACGCCGCCCGACCAGTTGCTCACGGGGCTGCGCGGCAAGGACGTGCTGTTCACCTTCATCGAGAGCTACGGCCGTGTCGCGATCGACGACCCGGCGATGGCGCCGCAGATCGACTCGGTGCTCAAGGAGGGCACCAGCTCGCTGAAGGCGGCCGGTTTCGAGTCGCGCAGCGGCTGGCTGCAGTCGCCGGTGACGGGCGCGGGCAGCTGGCTGGCCCACTCGACGTTCCTGTCCGGGCTGTGGATCAAGAACCAGCAGCGGTACCGCAACCTGACCACCAGTGACCGCATGACGCTGACCAACTACTTCGGCAAGACGAAGGCCTGGCGGACCGTCGGTGTCGTGCCCGGGGTGCGCCGGGCCTGGCCGGAGGGGAAGTACTTCGGCCTGGACCACATCTACGACTCCGAGCACCTCGGCTATCACGGCCCGTACTTCAGCTGGACGCCCGTGCCCGACCAGTTCAGCATGGAGGCCTTCCAGCGTCTGGAGCACGGCAAGAAGGACCGTGAGCCGATCATGGCGGAGATCATCCTCGCCTCCAGCCACAACCCGTGGTCGCCCATCGCGCGGATGATCGACTGGGAGGACCTCGGCGACGGCTCGGTGTTCCACCAGATCAAGAAGGAGGGCACCAACCCCACGGAGGTCTGGAAGGACCCGGAGAAGGTGCGCACCGAGTACCGGAAGGCCATCGAGTACTCGATCCGGAGCCTGACCGAGTGGCTCGAGCGCTACGGCGACGAGGACACGGTCCTCGTCTTCCTCGGCGACCACCAGCCGGTGCCGACCGTCACCGCCGGGGACACCGGCAAGGACGTGCCGATCACCATCGTCGCCAAGGACAAGAAGGTCCTGGACCGGGTCGCCGACTGGGGCTGGACCGACGGCCTCAAGCCCGCCGAGAACGCTCCCCGGTGGGGCATGGACAAGTTCCGCGACCGCTTCATGACGGCGTACGGTCCGCAGGGCTGAGGAACTCCCCCGCGGCCACGAGGAACTCCTCGGGCCGGGCTTCGTGAGGAAGGGCTCCCTCTGCCGACCGCAGAAGGAGGCCTCACTCCCGTCCGGAGGAGCCGGAGAAGAAGGCGGTCACGCGTCGCACGAACCACTCCGGGTCGTCCAGCCACGGGTAGTGCCCCGCCCCCGGCTGTACCGCGAACTCGCCCGCCGGGAAGGCCTCGGCGGCATGCCGGGCAAGGCTGGGGCGCGGGCCGCCATCGGCCTCGCCGGCCAGGACGAGCACCGGGGCGGTGACGCGGGCGAGCGCGGTCCGGGTCGTGGCCGGGTCGTAGGCGCCGTGCGCGCCGTAGAGGTCCCCCGCGTCGTCGTTGGTCTCTTCCTCCTCGCGGTCGGCGTGGGCCCGGGCGGCGTCGTCCCAGCGTCCGTAGAAGAACGGGAGGAACACGGGGTCGAAGTCCCCGGTGCCGGCCAGCCAGGCCTCGAACGCCGGGAAGGCGTCCGTGAACCAGGGTTCCGGCTCGCGCAGCCGGGCCGCCGCCAGCCGGTCCTCGGCCGTCGCCGGCAGGCCCAGCGCCCAGGGGGTGGCGGTGACCAGCGCCAGCCGTCCCAGCCGGTCCGGACAGCGGGCCGCGTAGAGCATGGCGAGACTCCCGCCCGCCGAGTGCGCGAGCACGTCCATCCGCTCCAGGCCCAGGTGGCGCCGCAACGCCTCGACGTCGTCCACGAGCCGGTCGCAGCGGTACGTCGTGGGATCCGCCGGGATCTCGGACCGCCCCGTGCCGCGCAGGTCGAGGAGGACCAACTGACGGTGCGCGTCCAGGCCGCCCAGGTTCCCGAGGTACGCGGAGGCCCGCATGGGGCCGCCGGGCAACACGACGAGCGGCTCGCCCTCACCGCGGATGTGGCAGGCGAGTCGGGTCCCGTCCGGGGCACTGAAGGTCGGCATGCGGTCGATCATCGGGCGCAAGCACGATCGGTGGCAACGGAGTTGTCAGAGCGGGTGCAGGGGCGGCAGCTCGGGTAGTCCGTCGGGCGCGCCGAGCCTGGTGGCGAGTGCGACCTTCGTGCTCGCGTCGACGCCCCGGAACCGGACCTTGGCGTGTACTACCCGGCTGCTGCCGCCCCCGGCCCTCCTCCGAGGTCTTTCCTGAGCTCCCGTTTGAGGATCTTCCCGCTGGCGTTGCGCGGGAGTTCGTCCACGAAGAGCACTCTCTTCGGCGCTTTGAAGTGCGGCAGGTGCTCGCGGACGTGGTCGATCAGTTCCGCCTCCGTGACCTCGCCGTGCGGGACGACGACGGCCGTGACGGCCTCGATCCAGCGTTCGTCGGGGAGGCCGACGACCGCGGCCTCGGCGACCCGGGGGTGGGTGTACAGGGCGTCCTCGACCTGGCGTGAGGCGACCAGGACGCCGCCGGAGTTGATGACGTCCTTCACCCGGTCGACGATCGTGAAGTAGCCGTGCGCGTCGCGGACCGCGAGGTCACCGGAGCGGAACCAGCCGTCTCGGAAGGCCTCGGCGGTCTCCTCGGGTTTGTCCCAGTAGCCCTCGCACAGTTGCGGGGAGCGGTAGACGATCTCGCCGGGGGTGCCGTCGGGTACGACCTCGCCGTCCTCGTCGACCACGCGCGCGTCGACGAACAGCACGGTACGGCCGCAGGAATCCATACGGCCCTTGTGCTCCTCGGGGGCGAGGACCGTGGCGAGGGGGCCGATCTCGCTCTGGCCGAAGCAGTTGTAGAAGGCCAGCTTCGGGAGGCGCTCCTTCAGCCGTTCCAGTACGGGGACCGGCATGATCGACGCCCCGTAGTAGGCCTTGCGCAGGCCGCTCAGGTCGCGGGTGGCGAAGTCGGGGCGGTTGGACAGGGCGATCCAGACCGTGGGCGGGGCGAACAGGCTGTCCACGCGGCCCGCTTCGACCAGGTCGAGGAGCCGGTCGCCGTCGGGTGCGTCGAGGACGATGTTCGTCGCCCCGACCGCGAGGTAAGGCAGCAGGAAGACGTGCATCTGCGCCGAGTGGTACAGGGGCAGCGAGTGCGCGGGGCGGTCCCCCGCACTGAGGTCGAGGGCCGAGATGGCGCTCAGGTACTCGTGCACCAGGGCCCGGTGCGTCATCATCGCGCCCTTGGGCAGCGCTGTCGTCCCGGAGGTGTACAGCAGTTGCGCGAGGTCCTCGGTGCGCGGCTCGGGCCCGTCGTACACGGGCGCCTCGGTCAGCAGCGCGAGCAGTGAGTCGTCGGCGTCGCGCAGGGGCGATGTCCGTACGCCGTCGGGGAGCCGGGCGGCGAGGTCCGGGTCGGCGAGGACCAGGGAGCTGCCGGACTGGCCGACGATGTAGGCGAGGTCGTCGCCGGTGAGGTTCTGGTTGACGGGTACGTGCACCAGGCCGGCTCGGGCGCAGGCCAGGAAGGCGATCAGGTAGGCGTCGGAGTTGTGGCCGTAGGCGCCGACCCGGTCCCCGGGGGACAGGCCCTGGTCGAGGAGGACGCTGGCCGCGCGGGAGACGGCGGTGTCGAGTTCGTCGTAGGTCCAGGTGCGCTCGCCGTACTCCACCGCGACGCGCGCCGGTGTGCGCCGGGCGCTGCGCCGTAGGACTCCGTCGACCGTGCTGCCGTGTCCGGGCGTCGTCATGACAAGTGATCCTCGGTCGGCCGCCCGGGGAGGTCAAGGACCGACCGGCTCAACCCTGCCGCCGCCAGCGGCGTCCGGTGTGATGGTACTGACGTATGAACCAAGAACATTTGTACGCTCAAGTCTCCTTTCCCTCAACGATGTTGGAGGGCACCATGCGCAGCCGCCTGAGACGCCTCGTTCTCGGAGCCACGGCCCTGTTCACGGCCGCGTCCGCGTTACCCGCGGCCGCCGCCCCGAGCCAGGGGCGGGCGGAGCAGCACCCTTCCCGTGACGGCCTGTCCGCCGTCATCCGCTACACCGAGTACGGCATCCCGCACATCCTCGCGAAGAACTACGCCGACCTGGGCTTCGGCACGGGCTGGGCGCAGGCCGCCGACGAGGTCTGCACACTCGCCGACGGGTTCGTGACCCTGCGGGGCGAGCGCTCCCGGCACTTCGGCGCCGACAAAGCCGCCGACGGCGCCCTCTCCGGTGCCAGGACGAACCTCGCCAGTGATCTGTACTTCCGCGGGGTCCGTGAGAGCCGCACCGTGGAGAAGGTGCTCGCCGAGCCCGCTCCCATGGGCCCGAGCCGCGACGCCCGGGGCATGATGCGGGGCTGGGCGGCCGGTTACAACGCCTGGCTGAAGAAGAACAAGACCACGGATCCCGCCTGTGCGGGCGCCTCCTGGGTCCGTCCGGTCACCGAGCTCGACGTGGCCGCCCGCTCGCTCGCCATCGCCTCGATCTCCGGCGAGGGGCGCTTCGTGGACACGATCACGACGGCGCAGCCCCCGACCGGAGCCACCACCGCTGCCGGTGCCACGTCCGCCAGGTCCACCCGCACACCCGACGCGCAGGCCGTGGCGAAGGCGGCGGACGAGCTGTGGGGCGACCCCGGCATGGGCTCCAACGCGGTCGCCTTCCGCGGCGACACGACGGCGAACGGAAGCGGTCTGCTGCTGGGCAATCCGCACTACCCCTGGGAGGGCGGGCGCCGGTTCTGGCAGTCGCAGCAGACGATCCCGGGCGAGCTGAACGTCTCCGGTGGCTCGCTGCTCGGCACCCCGGCGATCTCCATCGGGTTCAACGCACATGTGGCGTGGAGCCACACCGTCTCGACCGGCGTTCCGGCCAACTTCCACCGGCTGACGCTGGATTCGGCCGATCCCACGACGTACCTCGTGGACGGCAAGCCGGAGCGGATGAGGAAGCGGACCGTGACGGTCGCGGTGAAGGACGGCACGCCGGTGACCCGCACCCAGTGGTGGACCCGCTACGGCCCTGTCGTGACCTCGCTCAACTCCCAGGTCCCCCTGCCGTGGACCGGCACGACGGCGTACGCCCTGTACGACCCGAACGCCTCGAACCTCCGTTTCGCCGACACCTCGCTCGGCTTCAGCAAGGCGCGGAGCACGGACCAGGTCCTCGCGTCCCTCTCGCGGCATCAGGGCATTCCGTGGGTGAACACGATCGCCGCCGACCGGGCGGGACACTCTCTCTACACCCAGTCCCAGGTACTCCCCCGGATCACCGACGGGTTGGCGGAGCGCTGCTCGACGGAGCTCGGCAGGACCACGTATCCGGCGTCCGGCGTCGCGATCCTCGACGGCTCGCGCGGCGACTGCGCCCTCGGCAGCGATCCCGACGCCGTGGGGCCGGGCATCTTCGGCCCGGCGAGGATGCCGACGCTCAAGGACGCGCCGTACGTGGAGAACTCGAACGGCACCGCGTGGATGACCAACGCCGACCGGCCGATCACCGGCTACGAGCGGGTCTTCGGCACGGTGGGCACCCAGCTCGGCCTGCGCACGCGCGGCGGGATCGAGGACGTGGCGGCGATGGCGGACAAGGGCCGTCTGACCGTGCGCGACCTGCAGCGGCAGCAGTTCGCCAACCGGGTGCCCGCGGGCGATCTGGCCGCCGAGGACGTGGCACGGGCGTGCGCCGCGCTGCCCGGCGGCAAGGCGACGGGCGACGACGGCACACCCGTCGACGTGTCGGAGGCCTGCGGGGTGCTGAAGGCGTGGGACCGCACCATGGACACCGGGAGCCGGGGAGCGCTGCTCTTCGACAGGTTCTGGCGGAAACTGGAAGCGGCGGTGCCTCCGGGCCAGTTGTGGAAGGTGCAGTTCTCCGCGGCCGACCCGGTTCGTACCCCGAACACGCTGAACACGGACGCTCCGGGCCTCGCCACCGCCCTCGCCGACACGGTGACGGAACTGCGGGCCGCGGGCATCGCGCTCGACGCGCCGCTCGGCGCGCACCAGTTCGTCGTCCGCGACGGCGAGCGCCTTCCGGTGCCGGGCGGCGCGGGCCAGCTCGGTGTGTGGAACGTGATCCAGCCGACGTGGGACGCGGCCGGCGGTGGCTACACGGAGGTGCCGTTCGGCTCCAGCCACCTCCAGGCGGTGGGCTGGGACGGCAGTCGCTGTCCGGTGGCCCGCACCCTGCTGACGTACTCCCAGTCGTCGAACCCCGAGTCGCCGCACTACGCCGATCAGACGCGGCTGTTCTCGGGTGAGAAGTGGGTGACGTCGCGCTTCTGCGAGAAGGACATCCTGTCCTCGCCGAAGCTGAAGGTGGTGCGGGTGCACGAGCGGCGCTGACCGTGCCGAGTGGGGTGCCGCTCCCGGTGGGGCGGCACCCCGCTCATCCCGCCCGGCTGCCGTACATCAGTCGGCGCAGCACCGTTTCGGCGGGGCCCCGGCGCCCGGTCCGTTCGAGCGCGTACGCTCCGGCCACCGTGACCAGCCAGACGGCGAACGCGAAGAGCGCCATGGTCGCGCTGCCCAGATGCTCGCCGAGGCCCAGTCCCCAGGCGGCCAGTACCGGGACGAAGAGCAGCGAGTGGGCGAGGTAGCAGGACAGGGACCGTTTGCCGACGGAGGTCACCGCGGCCACCGCTGTCGCACCGTGCCGGGGCCGGCGGGTGGTCCACCAGTGCGCGAAGAGGGCGACGGCCGCGACATAGCCGAGGCCCGCGGCGTTGCCGGTGACGTCGCGGAGCACCGTGAGCGCTCCGGACTCGCTCTGCATGGCGTCCGGCACGTGCAGGACGCCGATGTGGGCGAGTGCGGCGGGCAGCGCGCCGAGCCAGCCGACCGCGATGCCGAGCACGGCCGTCAGGCGCAGCAGCGTGCGGTGGCGGCCCGGTTCCTCCAGGATGCGGCGGCGCGCGGCCCAGAAGCCGAGCAGGAAGAGGATGAACCCGCCGCCGACGAGGGTCAGCGGGGCGGCGACGAAGGTGACGAACAGGCCGGTCTGCAGCCGGGTGCCCGCCGCGGTCAGCCAGTTCCCCTCCTGTGATGCGTACGCCGTGAAGCCCGGGTCGGCCCCGGCGTCGCCGAATGTGCCCAGTTCGCCCCGGAACAGGGCCGAGAGGGCGGGCCCGGCCGAGACGAGCACGATCAGGGCGGCTCCGATCCCGATCCACCACTTCAGGGCGCGTTCGCCGCGTCGCAGGAAGGCCAGGCCGAGGACGAGGCTCAGGACTCCGTAGAAGCCGATGATGTCCCCCGCCATCAGCAGGACGGCGTGTGTCAGGCCGATGACGATCAGCCAGAGGCTGCGCCTGCGCAGGATCTTCGCGGCTTCTCGCGGTTCGGTGCCGGCGGCGGTCTGACGGAGGTAGAGCTGTGTCATGCCGTAGCCGAAGAGGAAGGCGAAGAGCGGATAGACCCGCAGGTCGAGCACGATGATCATGGTGAACTGCACGGCGTGGTCGAGCCACGAGCCGTCCACGGGCTGCCAGCCGGAGGGCCCGCGCCGGGCCGCCCAGAGGTGGAAGGCGGTGTTGGACAGCACGATGCCCAGCAGCATGATCCCGCGGGCGAGATCGGGGGCGAGTGCCCGCTCGCCCGGCCGTACGGCCCCCCGCCGCAGCGGTCCCTCTTTGGTCGCGATCGTCATGATGTCAAGCTAGGAAAGCGGGGCGTGGCAGGAAATCGGCCGGAGGGCGAGCGGGCGCCGACCAAAGGATGACGCCCGTGCCCGCCGGCGCGACCAAAGCCGCACCGCCCGCCTACACCGGTCGGTTCCGCCCCTCCCAGTACGGCTCCCGCAGCCGACGCTTGTAGAGCTTGCCGTTGGGGTCGCGGGGCATCTCGGTGATGAAGTCGACGCTCCTGGGCCGCTTGTACCCGGCGAGCCGGTGGGTGCAGTGGTCGAGGAGGTCGGCCGCCAGGGCGGTTCCGGGCCGGTGTCCGGGAGCCGGTTCGACGACCGCCTTGACCTCCTCGCCCCAGTCGTCGTGCGGGATGCCGAAGACGGCGGCGTCCGCGACGGCGGGGTGAGCGAGCAGGGCCGACTCGATCTCGGCCGGGTAGATGTTGACCCCGCCGGAGATGATCAGGTCGATCTTGCGGTCGCGCAGGAAGAGGTAGCCGTCCTCGTCGAGGTGGCCGAGGTCGCCGACGGTGAAGAAGTCGCCGATGCGGTTCTTGCGGGTCTTGGCCTCGTCCTTGTGGTACGAGAAGCCGCCGGTGTTCATCTTCATGTAGACGGTGCCGAGTTCGCCGGGCGGCAGCCGGTTGCCGTCGTCGTCGAAGACCGCGAGTTCGCTGATGGGCCAGGCCTTGCCGACGGTGCCGGGCTTCTTCAGCCAGTCCTCGGCGGTGGCGAAGGCGCCGCCGCCCTCACTGGCCGCGTAGTACTCCTCCACACAGGGGCCCCACCAGTCGAGCATGGCCCGTTTCACGTGGTCGGGGCAGGGCGCGGCGCCGTGGATGGCGTGCCGCATGGCGGAGACGTCGTAGCGGTCCTTCTCCTCGTCGGGCAGGGCCAGCAGGCGGTGGAACTGGGTGGGGACCATATGGGTGTGGGTGCAGCGGTGGCGGTCGATGAGGCGGAGCATCTCCTGGGGCGTCCACTTGTCCATCAGGACCAAGTGGTGGCCGATGTGCAGGGACGCGCCGGCAAACTGCAGGACGGCCGTGTGGTACAGCGGCGAGCACACCAGGTGCACGTTGCCGTCGAAGGGCCGGATGCCGAAGATGCCGAGGAATCCGCCGAGGTAGGCCTCCTCCGGCGGTTTGCCGGGCAGGGGGCGGCGGATGCCGCGGGGGCGGCCGGTGGTGCCCGAGGTGTAGTTCATGACCCAGCCGAGGGTGCGGTCGGCGGGCGCCGACTCGGGCTGTCCGTCGAGGAGTTCGGCGTGCGGCCGGAAGCCCTGGACCATGCCGACGGCGTACCGGTGGGTGGCCGGGAGGCCGGCCTCGTCGGCGGCGTGGCGTGCCGCGTCGGCGAAGCGCTCGTGGGCGAGGAGGACCCGGGCTCCGGAGTCGGAGACGATCCACGCGATCTCCGGTCCGACCAGGTGGTGGTTGACCGGGACGAGGTAGAACCCGGCCTGGCTGGCGGCCAGATAGGCGGTGAGGAACTCGACGCCGTTGGGCAGGACCACGGCGAAGGTGTCGCCGCGTTCGAGTCCGGCCGCGCGCAGGCCGTGCACGAGCCGGTTGGCGGCGGCGTGCAGGCGCCCGGCGGTCCACTCCTCGCCGTCGGGCGCGACGAGCACGGTGCGGCCGGGGTCCTGTGTGGCCTGGGCCCAGAAGCCCACTGCGGGTGTGCTCACGATTGGCCGCTCCTTCCGGCGATGCGGTTGACGCGGTCCACGGCCTGTTCGAAGCCGCGGGTGAGGTCGTCGAAGACGGCCTGGACGCTGCGTTCGCTGTTCATCCGGCCGACGATCTGCCCGACCGGGGTGCCGAGCAGCGGTTCGACCTCGTGCTTCTGGATGCGCGAGACGGCCTCGGCGACGAGCAGGCCCTGCAACGGCATGGGCAGGGTGCCGGGCCCGTCCGGGTCGTCCCAGGCGTCGGTCCACTCCGTGCGCAGTTGGCGTGCGGGTTTGCCGGTCAGGGCGCGGGAGCGGACGGTGTCTCCGGAGCCGGCCGCGAGCAGTTTGCGGGTCAGGGCGGGCGAGTGGAGGTCCGCTTCTGTGGTGGTCAGCCATATGGAGCCCAGCCACACACCTTGAGCGCCGAGAGTGAGTGCGGCAGCCGCCTGTTGTCCGCTGCCGATGCCGCCGGCGGCCAGCACGGGCAGTGGGGCGACGGCGTCGACGACCTCGGGGGTGAGCACCATGGAGGCGATCTCGCCGGTGTGGCCGCCGGCCTCGTAGCCCTGCGCCACGACGATGTCGATCCCGGCGGCCTTGTGCTTGAGCGCGTGCCGGGCGCTGCCCGCGAGCGCGGCGACGAGCACGTCCTGGTCATGGGCGCGTGCGATGACGTCGGCGGGCGGGGAGCCGAGGGCGTTGGCCAGGAGCCTGATCGGGTAGTCGAAGGCGACGTCGAGCTGGCTGCGGGCGACCTGCTCCATCCAGCCGGTGATGCGCCAGCCGGACGCCTCGCCCTCGGCGAGCTCGGGCACGCCGTGCTTGGCGAGGGTGTCCTGGACGAACTGCCGGTGCCCTTCGGGGATCATCGCCTCGACATCGGCTTCCGTCAGTGCTCGGTTGTCCGGCGCCTCGGCCTTCTTCGCCGGCATCACGACGTCCAGGCCGTACGGCCGGCCGTCCACGTGCGCCTCGATCCAGTCCAGGTCGCGTTTGAGCTCGTCGGGGGCGGTGTAGCGAACCGCGCCGAGCACGCCGAAGCCGCCGGCCCGGCTGATGGCCGCGGCGACGGCGGGGAACGGCGTGAAGCCGAAGACGGCGTGCTCGACTCCCAGTTTCTGGCTCAGCTCCGTCTGCATGGGCGCAGGATGCCGGAGTCCTCCGGAGGACGGAAGGGTTTTCCTGATGCTCCGTCAGATTTAGTAGGTCGGATTCAAGGGGGGTCGTCGGTTCATGCGCGCCGTCTATTTGTGGAGGCGTGCGGCGGACATACTTCATGGGACATGCGAGGCGGTTGAGGCGAAGGGGCGTGCGCGATGACCGACAGACCGGCTAGCGGTGAACTGACCCGACGTCAACTGGGCAGAGCAGGCCTGGCCCTGGGTGGCGCACTCGCCCTCGCCCCGCTGCCCGCGGGCCCCGCCGAAGCCGCCCCGGCGGCGACCGGCCGACGCCCCACCCTGCGCCACGGCTCCGCCGCTCGCGCCGGCCTGCTCTCCTCGCACCTTCGCCGGCTCGTCACCGACGCGGAGGCCTTCCTCGGCCCCTCCCCCACGCACCCCTGGTACGCGGGAGCCGTCCTGCTCGCCGGACGCGGCGGCACCGTCGCCCTGCACCGGCCCCTCGGCACGGCGGTGCGCTACCGGGCCTACGACGAGAAGACCGACACCGGTGTGGAGTTCCCGCCGGACGAGCAGATCCCCATGGCCGAGGACACCGTCTTCGACCTGGCGTCGGTGTCGAAGCTGTTCACCTCGATCCTCGCCGTGCAGCAGATCGAGCGGGGCAAGCTGGAGCTGGAGGCGAAGGTCGCCTCGTACCTGCCGGACTTCGCACGCGCGGGCAAGCAGGATGTCACGATCCGTCAGCTCCTCACGCACACCTCGGGTTTCCGCGCCTGGATCCCGCTGTACAGCGCGCCGACGTACGAGGAGAAGCTCGAGCTCATCTGGAACGAGAAGCCGGTGAGCGCGCCGGGCACGGCGTATCTGTACTCGGACCTGAACCTCGTCTCGCTCCAGCTCGTGCTGGAAGGGATCACGGGCCGCTCCCTGGACACCCTCCTGCGGGAGGAGATCACCGCACCGCTCGGCATGCGCCGCACCCGCTACAACCCGCCCGCCTCCTGGCGGCCGAGGATCGCGGCCACGGAGGACGCACGCCCTCCGTGGTCCGGCCTGGACCGGGGCCTGGTGTGGGGCGAGGTGCACGACGAGAACGCCTTCAGCCTGGGCGGGGTCGCGGGGCACGCGGGTGTGTTCTCCGACGCGTGGGACCTCGCGGTCCTCGGCCGTACGCTGCTCAACGGCGGTTGCTACGGGCGGGAGCGGATCCTGACGCCGGAGTCGGTGGAGCTGATGTTCACCGACTTCAACACCGCCTTCCCGGGCGACGAGCACGGCCTGGGCTTCGAGCTCTACCAGCACTGGTACATGGGCGCGATGGCCACGCCGCGCACCGCCGGGCACACCGGCTTCACGGGAACCTCGCTGGTACTCGACCCGACGACCGACTCCTTCCTCGTCGTGCTCGGCAACTCCGTGCACCCGGTGCGCGGTTGGCGTTCCGGGTCGGCCCCTCGGGTCGCCGCCGCGAACAACCTGGCACGGGCCGTTGCGGTCCGGCCGGTGCGGGGACGCAGCGCCTGGTTCTCCGGGATGGCGGTCTCCACGACGGCGACGCTCGCTCTCCCCGCGCTCGACACGTCCGCCGGCGGGGCTCGGCTGCGCTGCGCGCTGTGGTGGGACACCGAGCCGAAAGCCGACGTCCTGGTCCTGGAGGCCACGACCGACGGCGGCACGACCTGGCAGCCGGTGCCCTTCACGACGTCCCGCCGGGGCGAGGACCCCAGGGAGCATCCGTCGGGCTCGGTCACCGGCTGGTCCGGCCGCGTCTGGCACCGGCTCACCGCCGACGTACCCGCCGCGCGGGAGCTCGCCCTGCGCTGGCGGTACGCGACGGACCGGCTGTATGTCGGGCGCGGGGTCTACGTGGACGGGCTGCGGGTCGGGACGGCTGGCGGCGTCCTGTTCGACGAGACGCGCCCGGCGGACGGGGCGCGCCTGCAGGCGGTGGGGTGGACGCCGTCGGCGGACTGAGGGGTCACCAGGGTTCCTTCTCCAGTACCGCCATCGCCGCGTTGTGCCCGGGGACCCCGCTCACTCCGCCGCCGCGCACCGCTCCGGCGCCGCACAGCAGCACGTTGGCGTGGCCGGTCTCCACACCCCAGCGGCCGGTGCCGTCCTGGGCGTAGGGCCAGCTCAGCTCGCGGTGGAAGATGTTGCCGCCGGGCAGGCCGAGGTCCCGCTCCAGGTCGAGCGGGGTCCTGGCCTCGATGCAGGGCCGCCCGTCCGCGTCGGTGGCCAGACAGTCGGCGAGCGGCTCGGCCAGGTGGGCATCGAGCTGGGCGAGGGTCGACTTCAGCAGATCCTCGCGTACGGCGTCGTTGTCCCGCTCGAACAGGCGGGCCGGGGTGTGCAGCCCGAAGAGGGTGAGCGTCTGGTAGCCCTGCTCGGCCAGGTCGGGGCCGAGGATGGTCGGGTCGGTGAGCGAGTGGCAGTAGATCTCGGAGGGCGGCGCCGCGGGCAGGTCACCGGCGGCGGCCTGGGCGTGCGCGGTGGCCAGTTGGCCGTAGCCCTCGGCGATGTGGAAGGTGCCGGCGAACGCCTCGCGCGGGTCGACGGCGCTGTCCCGCAGCCTCGGCAGCCGCTTGAGCAGCATGTTCACCTTCAGTTGCGCGCCCTCGGCGGGAGCCGGGGGTGTGTCGCCGGTCAGTTCCGCCAGGGCCTGCGGGGAGGCGTTCACCAGGACGTGCCGGGCGGCGACGGTGCCCTCGCTCTGGGCCGTCCGGTAGGTGACCTCGGCCGTACGGCCGTCCATGGCGATGCGCAGCGCCTCGTGGCCGGTGGCGAGGACGGCGCCCGCGGCGCGTGCCGCGTCGGCCAGTGCGTCGGTGAGGGCGCCCATGCCGCCGACCGGCACGTCCCAGTCGCCGGTGCCGCCGCCGATCACGTGGTAGAGGAAGCAGCGGTTCTGCTTCAGCGAGGGGTCGTGGGCGTCGGCGAACGTGCCGATGAGCGCGTCGGTGAGGACCACGCCCCGCACCAGGTCGTCCGCGAAACGCTCTTCGACGGCGACCCCGATCGGCTCCTCGAACAGCGTCCGCCAGGCCTGCTCGTCGTCGAGGCGGTCGCGGAGTTCCTGCCGTGTGGGCAGCGGCTCGGTGAGGGTCGGGAAGACCCGCTGGGCGACGCGGCCGGTCATGCCGTAGAACTCCTGCCAGGCCCGGTACTCGCGGTCCGAGCCGGTGAGCCGGGCGAAGGCCTCCCTGGTCCGCCGTTCGCCGCCGCCGACGAGGAGCCCGGTGGGCCGGCCGTCGCGCTCGGCGGGCGTGTAGGAGGAGACGGTGCGGGTGCGGACGCGGAAGTCCAGGCCGAGGTCCCGGACGATCTTCTTGGGCAGCAGGCTGACCAGATACGAGTACCGGGACAGCCGGGCGTCGACCCCGGCGAACGGCCGGGTGGACACCGCCGCGCCGCCGGTGTGATCCAGTTGCTCCAGGACCAGCACGGAGCGGCCGGCCCGGGCCAGGTAGGCGGCGGCGACCAGGCCGTTGTGGCCACCGCCGACGATGACGGCGTCGTACGTCCGGTGTGCGCGGGGTCCCTCGGGTGCGGTCATGGTTCTTCGTAACACGGCATGATCCGGGTCGGCCAGATGACGGCGACCGGGCCCCTTGGTGGAGACGTCGAGGCGGGCGGACGGGCTCTTCTGCCGTCCAAAACGGACGGCAGGCCCTTCGGCCGTGGGCGTCGGGGCGGGCGGCGGGCACTGCGGCCGTCGGCGTCGGGGCGGGCGGCGGGCACTGCGGCGCAGGCATCGAGGCGAGCGGCAGGCCCATCGAGCGTGGGCATCGATCTGGGCAGCGGGCTCTGCGGCGCAGACGTCGATCCGGGCAGCAGGCCCTTCGACCGTCGGCATCGGGGCGGGCGGCGGGCACCGCGGTGCAGGCGCCGAGGCGAGCGGCAAGCCCATCGACCGTGGGCATCAAGCGGCCGACCGGCCTATGCGACCGCCGGCATCGATCCCGGCGACGGGCACTGCGATGCGGGCGCCAGTCCTTCCGACCGTCGGCATCAAGCGGCCGACCGGCCTCTGCGACCGCCGGCCGGCATCGATCCCGGCGGCGGGCACTGCGATGCGGGCGCCGAGGCGGGCGCCAGTCCTTCCGACCGTCGGCATCGAGCGGCCGGCCGACCTCTGCGACCGTCGGCTTCGACCGGGCGACGGGCCCTGTGGTGCAGGCGTCGAGGTATCCCGCCTGCCCGCCCGGCAGCCGGTGCCCGGGCGGGCTGCCTTCAGCCGCGCACAGGCGGTCCCCGGCCTCCCGGGCTGCCCGGCCTGGTTCCGTCGCGTGTCACCGCCCGGCCGATGCCCGCTGCTCCCGTAGGGCCGCCACCTGGCGGTAGAGCGCCACGGCTTCGGCGCCGCGGCCGAGCTGCTGCAGGCAGTGCGCCTCGTCGTTGCGGCTGGCGAGGGTGTCGGGGTGGTCCGCGCCGAGGACGCGTTCGCGGGCGGCGGCCACGCGCCGGTACTCGGTGAGCGCGTCGGCCCAGCGGGCCAGCCAGCCCAGGCCGACGGCGACCTCGCGGAGGCTGACCAGGGTGTCCGGATGGTCCGGGCCGAGGACCCGCTCGCGGACGGCGCCGACGTCCCGGGACTCGGCGAGGGCCTCCTCCCAGCGGCCCAGCCGTCCGAGGTTGACGCAGCGGCCGTGGCGGGCGCGCAAGGTCTCGGGGTGGGTGGGGCCCTGGACGCGGGTGCGGTCCTCGGCCAGGTCGCGGTAGAGGTCCAGGGCCTCCGCGCTGCGGCCGAGGCGGCCCAGGCTGATGCCGATCTCGTGCCGGGCGGCGAGCGTGTCGGGGTGGTCGGCACCGAGGGCCCGGGCACGGGCCGCGGCGACCTCACGGTAGGTCTCCAGGGCTTCGGCCCAGCGCCCCAACTGGCCGAGGGCGTATGCGACTTCGTAGCGGGTGACGAGGGAGTCGGGGTGGTCCGGGCCGAGCACCCGGGCCCGGGCGGCGGCCACCTCGCGGGCCATGCGGTAGGAGTCCTCGAGGCGGCCCAGGCGGCTGAGGTTGAAGGCGAGGTTGTGCCGGCAGCGCAGGGTGTCGGGGTGGTCGGGCCCCATGGTGCGCTCCCGGGCGGTGAGCACCGAGGTGTACACCCGGTGGGCGTCGAAGGGGCGGCCCAACTGGCCGAGCACGTAGGCCATTTCCTGGCGGGCGGCGAGCGTGTCGGGGTGGTCGGCGCCGTGGCTGCGGATCCTGGCCTCGGTGACGTGCTTGTACTCGCGCAGGGCGTCCTGGGCGCGGCCGGTGCGGCTGAGGGTGAAGGCGACCTCGTAGCGGCTGGCGAGGGTGTCGGGGTGGTCGGGGCCGAGGAGGTGCTCGCGTTCGGCGGCGACCGCCCGGTGCACCTCCCCCGCTTCCGCCCAGCGGCCGAGCCGGCCGAGGCTCAGGCCCGCGTTGTGCCGGCCGGCCAGTGCGGTCAGGACGTCGGGGGACGGGGTGGGCCGTTCCTCGGGGACGGGTTCCTCGACGGGGCCGGCGGCGGGCCGGGCGATCCATTCGCCGGAGAGCCCGGCGGCCGGATCCGGCGGTGTGGTGCGCAGCCCGGCGCCGGCCGCTTTGTGACCGGTGGTCATGCCGTGGGTCCAGGACGGCAGCCGGCCCGCTCCCGCCAGCGCGTCGGGCGCGTGACGGGCCGCCGGCATGGTCGGCACATACGCCGGCGCGGCCCGGTGCATGCTGATCCGGCGGGCCAGCTCGCGGGCGTCGTCGGGTCTGTGCCCGGGTTCCTTGGCCAGCAGGTCCAGGACGACGCGTTCCAGGTACTCGGGCAGTTCGCGGCGGTGTTCGCGCAGCGGCCGGGGCGGGGTGTCGCGGTGGCCGACGAGGATCGCCCAGGGGTCGTCGAGGTCGAACGGCGGTACGCCGGTGGCGATCTCGTAGAGCACGCACCCGAACGAGTACAGGTCGCTGCGCTGGTCGACCTCGGTGCCGCTGATCTGCTCCGGGGACATGTAGTGCGGGGTACCCATGGCGATGCCGGTGCCGGTCAGCCGGGACGTGAAGCCGATGTCGTGGCCGAGCCGGGCTATGCCGAAGTCGCAGATCTTCACCGTGCCGTCGCCGAGCCGCACGATGTTGGCGGGTTTCAGGTCTCGGTGGACGATGTTCTGTTCGTGGCAGTACGCGAGAGCGGCGGCGACCTGCTCGGCGATCTCCACGACATCGGCGACCGGCAGTGGATGCTGCTTGTTGTCCTCCAGGAGCTGGCTGAGATTGCGGCCGTCCAGCAGCTCCATGACGAGGTAGAGGACGCCGTCGGACTCGCCGAAGTCGTGCACGACCGTGATGCCGCGGTGCTGGAGCGCGGCGGCCACCCGGGCCTCACGCCGGAACCGCTCCCGCAGTACGCGGGTGAAGGCGTGGTCGTGGTTGGGGCCCAGCGGTTTGAGGCACTTGACGGCGACGTGCCGGCCCAGGGACTCGTCCCGTGCCCGCCACACCTCGCCCATGCCGCCGCGCCCGATCAGATCGAGCAGCCGGTATCGGCCGTGGATGAGCCTGGTCTCCCCCATGTCGCGCGACGCTCCCCCCGGTAGCTGTTCGCTCGCTCCTCCCACTGGCTCACTCAGTATGGCGGCCTATCGTCCGAGTTTGTACGGTGCCGGGCGCGCGTCGGGGCCGAGCCTCGCCATGGCGCGCAGGATGTGTTTGGGCGGGAGTTGCCACCGCAGACGTGCGGGAACCCGGCGCAACAGGAGACCGGCGAGGCGCAGTTGCCGGGCGGCGGTGGCGGGTGCGGGGGCCGGTCTGCCGTACAGCTCGTGGGCGTACGGCGGCAGAGAGGCGTACGCCAGTTGTGCCACGCGCCGCCACAGCACCTCGCGCACCGGTACCAGGAGCGGGTGCGTCGGCGGGTGGAGGAGGAAGTCGTCCACTTCGCGTGCCTCGGGTCCGGCGGCCAGGTCCGGGCGCACCTTCTCGAAGTAGGCGGCCAGCTCGGCCCGGTCGGCCGGTACGGCGCCCGGTTCGAGTCCCACCAGGCGTGCGCTCTGCCGGTGTTCGGTGATGTAGCGGTCGGCCTCGGCGTCGGTGATCCGGAACCCGGATCTGCGCAGCACGTCGAGATAGGAGTCGATCTCGGCGCAGTGGACCCACAGGAGCAGGTCGGGTTCGTCGACGCCGTAGCGCTCGCCGGTGTCCGGGTCGGTCGCCGTCAGCATGCGGTGGATCTTCCGGACGCGGGCGCCCGCCCGCTCGGCGGCCTCGGTGGTGCCGTACGTCGTGGTGCCGACAAAGTTCGCGGTGCGCATCAGCCGGCCCCAGGCGTCCCGGCGGAAGTCGGAGTTCTGCATGACGCCCCGTACGGCGCGCGGGTGCAGGGCCTGGAGGTAGAGCGCCCGGATGCCGGCGATCCACATCATCGGGTCGCCGTGCATCTGCCAGGTCACCGAATCAGGAGTGAACAGCCCCGGGTCCTCGCCGGTCATGGACTCACCTCCGCCCGGCGCCCACGATGACACAGCTCGAACAACAGGGCGATACCGCGAGAACACCCGCAGGATCGTCCAGTCGTTGAGATTTCACCCACCCGGTTAAAGGTTTGGTAAGGCTCCCCTTATAAGCTGACGGCGCCGATCAAGCCTTCACCGGGCCGCAGCGGCATGCCCGGCCCCCCGCACGACAGGACTCGACATGCGCACCACCTCCCGCGGCCTCATAGCGGCGCTCGCTCTCACCCCTCTGCTGGCCGGCTGCTTCGCACCGAGCGACGGCGGCGACGGCGCGGGCGCCGGAGCCGGATCGGGTGGTCGGCTGCGGGTCGCGCTGGCCGTGCCACCGGTGCAGGCGCTGTCCCCGTACAGCAACGACGCCACCGTGATGAGCAAGCTGTCCGTCGCCGAGGGCCTCACCGCCCTCGACAAGAACGGCACGGCCAAGCCCGCGCTGGCGAAGTCCTGGAAGCAGGACGGCGACACCACCTGGACCTTCGAACTGCGCAAGGCCACGTTCCAGGACGGCACCGAACTCACCGCCCAGTCCGTCGTCGACGCACTCGACCACGCGGGCCGCGCCGAGCCCAAGCCCCGCGTCCTGAGCGACGTGGCCCTCACCGCCAAGGCCGAGGACGCCGACACCGTCAGCCTCACCACCAAGTCGCCCGACCCGGTGCTGCCGCTGCGGCTGGCCAGCCCCGCGCTGGCGATCCTGTCGGCGAAGGCGTACGCGAAGGACGGCGCCGTCAGCCCGGTCGGCACCGGCACCGGCCCGTTCGAGATCACCCGGCTGAGCGGCAAGGCGAAGGCGACGCTCACGCGCTTCGACGGCTACTGGGGCGGCAAGGCGAAGGCGCCGGGCATCGACGTGAGCTGGATCGCGGACGGCACGGCCCGTGCCAACGCCCTGCGCGGTGGGGAGGCGGACATCGCCGAGTGGATTCCCACCGCCCAGGCGAAGCTGCTCGCCGAGGGCACCCGGCACGAGGTGCCCTCGGTGCGCACCGACAGCCTGATCCTCAACACCGGCAGCGGCCTGTTCCCCGACGCCGGGCTGCGCGCCGCCGCTCGCGAGGCCGTCGACGGCTCCGCGCTGGTCGACTCCGTCTTCGGCGGCTACGCCGACCCCGCCGAGGGCCTGTTCGGGCCCGCCGTCCCCTGGGCCGCCGACCGGCGTGTGAAGGTGACCGGCCGCGCCGAGGCCGCGACCACCGCCCAGGTGAAGTCCAAGACCAAGGGCAGGACCCTGCGCCTGGCCACCTACACCAACCGGGCCGAGCTTCCGGAGGCCGCGACCGTGCTCCAGCAGCAGTTGGAGAAGGCCGGGTTCACGGTGAAGCAGGACGTGCGCGAGTACACGCAGATGGAGGCCGACCTCCTCGCGGGGAAGTACGACGCCCTGGTCTTCTCCCGGGTGACGCTCCTCGACACCGGTGACGCGGTCGACTACCTCGCCAGCGACTTCACCAGCGAGGGCGTCTACAACATCCCCGGCCTGAAGGACGCCGACGTGGACAAGGCCATCCGGGCCGCTGCCGCCGAGCGCGACACGGAGCGCCGCCAGGAGAAGATCATGAAGGCGGAGGCGGAGATCCTGCGCACCGACGCCGTGCTGCCGCTGGTCCACGAGCAGGCGGTGCAGGGCATCGCGGCCGGTGTCGAGGGCGTGATCCTCGACCCGCGCGAGCGCTCTCTCGTCGACGTCGACACGCGCGTCAAGTAGCCCGCATGAGCGTCGCCCACGCCCCGGCCGCCCGCCTGTCCCTCTGGCCGGCGGCGGCCGGCCGTGTGCTCTCCGGAGTCGCGTTGCTCGGGGCCGTGGCTCTGCTGCCGTGGCTGACCGGCGCGGACCCGGCCCGCACGGTACTGCGGGCCCGCTCCGCCGACCAGAACCCGACACCGGCCGAACTGGCCGTCGTACGGGAGCAGTTGGGTCTGGACGAAGGACCGCTCGCGCATCTCGCGCACTGGCTGGGCGGCCTGCCGCGCGGGGACGCGGGCGTCTCGTGGGTGTCCGGAGAAGCCGTCATGCCGCAGGTGGGGACCGCCCTTTCGGTGTCTCTGACGCTGATGCTGGGCGCGTTCGTGGTCACCGCCGCGGTGGCCGCGCTGGTGTGCGCCCGGACGGTGTTCCTGGGCTCCCGGCGCCGGCTGCGGCAGGACCGTGCGGGTACGGCGGCCGCCGTGCTGGCCGCGCTGCCGAAGTTCCTGCTCGCCTCGGTGCTGGCCACCGTGTGTGGGGTGTGGTGGGGGTGGTTCCCGTCCAGCGGCTGGGAGGGGCCGCAGTCGATGGTGCTGCCCTCGCTCGCCCTCGGCATCCCGTCGGGCGCGATGCTGGGCGGGCTGCTCGACCAGGCGCTGCCCGCCGCCTTCCATGAACCGTGGGCGCGCACGGCGTACGCCGTGGGCCTCCCGCCCGGCCACATCGCCCGCGCCGCGCTGCGCCGCACCCTGCCGGGCATGCTGCCGCAGTTGCTGCCGACCGTCGTGGCCCTGGTCGGCGGTGCGGTCGCAGTGGAGAAGATCTTCAACATCCCCGGGCTCGGCCGGCTCGCTCTGGAGGCCGCCGTCGCGCAGGACCTCCCGGTGCTGCAGACCGCGACCCTGGCCCTGGTCCTGCTCGGCGTGAGCGCCGGCGTCCTGATCCGGGCCCTGCGCCACGCGCTCCTCGGCCGTCCCCTGCGCGACGGCGCCCTGCCAGCGCTGCACCGGCCCCCGCTCGCCCCGCCGCGCTCCCTGCGCCGGCTCACCGCGGTCTGCGCACTGGCCCTGCTCGCCCTGGTCACGGCGGGCCTCCTGCGCGACCCCTTGCAGGTCGACACGGCGGCGCGGCTGCTGTCCCCGTCCCTCGAACACCCCCTGGGCACCGACGCTTTGGGCCGGGATCTGCTGGCCCGGCTGGGCCACGGGGCGGTGCGCACGGCTGGGGTCGCCCTCGCCGTGACCACGGTCAGCGCCGTCACCGGACTCCTGCTGGGCATGGCACCGCGGGCGAGCGCGGGTCCGACGGAGGTCGTGTCGACACTGCCCGCCGTCCTCGCGGGGCTGCTGATCGCGGGCGTGACCGGACCGTCGGTGTGGGGCGCGGCCTGCGCTGTCTGCGCGGTCGGCTGGAGTCCCTACGCCGCCCAGACCGCCGCACTGCTCGAACAGGAACGCGCGAGCGGACACATCGCCGCGTCCGTAGCGCTCGGGGCGGGGCGGCTGCATCTGCTGCGCCGCCATCTGCTCCCCGCGGTGGTGCCGGCCCTGCTGCGCAACGCCCTGCTCCGGCTGCCCACCAGCGTCCTGGTCCTCGCCTCGCTCGGCTTCCTCGGCCTCGGCCAACAGCCGCCCGCCCCCGAGTGGGGCCGACTGCTGTCGGAGAACCAGCCGTACGCCGAACTGGCCCCCTGGACCGTGCTGGGTCCGGCCGCCGCGCTGGTGGTGCTCTCCGTGCTGGCGGTGACGGGCAGCGTGCTGGGACGCGAGAAGGGCGAGTAGCAGGCGCCCCGCCCGTGGTGTCCGCCGGCCGGGGCGTCTGCTCGCCACTTTCAGGCGGGGTGTGTCTCGTCGACCACGTACCCGCGCCGCTTGTCGACGACGTTGCGGAGCGGACGGCCTTCGATGTGGCGGGTCAGGTTGTCGAGGAACACCTCGACGAGCGCCTCCCGCTCGCCGGTGGTCTCACCTGCCGTGTGCGGGGAGACCATCACGCCGGGCATGTCCCACAGGGGCGACCGGGCCGGCAGAGGCTCCTGGCCGAAGACGTCCAGGGCGGCGCCGGCGAGCCGGCCGGTGGCGAGGTGGTCGATGAGCGCCTCCTCGTCGACGAGTCCGCCCCGGCCGACATTGACCAGCCGCGCCCCCGGCTTCATCGCGGCCAGCGCGGACGCGTCGACCATGCCCCGCGTGTCCTTGGTGAGGGGCGCGGCCAGGACGACGTAGTCCGCCTCGGACAGGGCGGAGGGCAGAGTGGTCGGACCGTGGACCGTGCCGAAGTCGGGGTCGACGGTACGCGCCTTGCGGCCGGCGCCGCAGACCTTCATCCCGACAGCGCGCAACAGCCGGGCGATGGCGCGCCCGATGGGTCCCGTTCCCCAGACCAACGCGGTGCGTCCGGTGATGCCGTCGCTGGGACGCGGACGCCACTCGCGGCGTTGCTGGTGCTCCCAGGTTCCGGGGAAGTCCTTGGCGAGGGCGAGGATCAGTCCGAGTACGTACTCGGCGGTCGGCTGGTCGTAGACGCCGCGGGCGTTGGTGAGGATGACGCCCGGGTCTTCGACGAGGGCGGGGAAGAGGAAGGAGTCGACACCCGCGGAGGCCGCGTGGACCCAGCGGGGCGCCTTGTCGGGGTTGTCGGGCCAGGCTTCGCGGATGGCGGGGGTGATGGTGACCCAGGCCAGGAGGACGTCCGCGCCGGGGAGGAGGTAGGGCAGTTCCTCTTCGGTCGCGTAGACCGTGTCGGCGAGCCGCTCGATGAGTGCTGTGGCCGGTGGCCGGTTGCCCCGGTAGAGGACGACGAGACGGTCGGGCATGTCAGGCTCCGGTCGGTACGGCGATGTACTTGTACTCGAGGAACTCGTCGATGCCGACGCGTCCGCCTTCGCGTCCGAGGCCGGACTGCTTGACGCCGCCGAAGGGGGCGGCGGGGTTGGATACGAGGCCGGTGTTGAGGCCGATCATGCCGCTTTCGAGGCGTTCGCCGACGCGCAGGGCGCGGTCGAGGTTCTGGGTGAACAGGTAGGCGGCCAGGCCGAATTCGGTGTCGTTGGCGGCGGCGACGGCCTCGTCCTCTTCGGTGAAGGTGACGATGGCGGCGACCGGGCCGAAGATCTCGGTGTCGATGATCGCGGACTCGGCGGGGACATCGGCAAGGACGGTGGGAGGGTAGAAGCAGCCGGGTCCGTCCGGGAGTTCGCCTCCTGTGAGCACCTTCGCTCCGCGCTTGACGGCATCGCGTACCAGGTCATGGGCCTTGCTACGGCCGGCGTTGTCGATGAGGGGACCTACGTGAACGCCCGCTTCGGTGCCGGGACCGACCTTGAGGGCGGCCATGCGGGAGGCGAGACGAGTGGCGAACTCCTCGGCGAGGGAGGTGTGGACGTAGATGCGGTTGGCGGCGCAGCAAGATTCGCCCATGTTGCGCATCTTGGCGACCATGGTGCCGTCGACGGCGGTGTCGAGGTCGGCGTCGTCGAAGACGATGAGAGGTGCGTTGCCGCCCAGTTCCATGGAGGTGCGCACCACGGTGTCCGCGCACTGGGCCAGGAGGATGCGGCCGACCTGGGTGGAGCCGGTGAAAGAGAGTTTGCGGATCTGCCCGCCGCGCAACAGGGGTTCGACGACGCCGGCCGCGTCGGTGGTGGTGACGATGTTGAGGACGCCGTCCGGCAGGCCTGCTTCGGTGAGGATCGAGGCAAGGGCGAGGCTGGTCAGCGGGGTCTGCGGGGCGGGCTTGAGGACGATGGTGCAGCCGGCGGCAAGGGCGGGGCCGATCTTGCGGGTACCCATGGCCAGGGGGAAGTTCCAGGGGGTGATGAGCAGGCAGGGGCCGACGGGCCGGCGGGTGACCAGCAGGCGGTTCCTGCCGTCGGGGGCGGTGGTCATACCGCCGTCGATACGGACGGCCTCCTCGGAGAACCAGCGGAAGAACTCGGCGCCGTAGGCGACTTCGGCACGTGCCTCGGTCAGGGGCTTGCCCATCTCCAGGGTCATCAGCAGGGCGAGGTCCTCGGTGCGCGCGATGATGATGTCGTAGGCGCGGCGCAGGATCTCGCTGCGCACGCGGGGCGGGGTGGCGGCCCAGGCGGTCTGCGCGGCGACTGCCGTCGCGACGGCCCGCCGGCCGTCGGCGGGAGAGGCGTCTGCGACCCGGCACAGTTCCTCACCGGTGGCGGGGTTGTCGACGGACAGGGTCCGGCCGGACTCCGCGTCCTGCCAGCGACCGCCGATGAACAGCTGCTTGGGAACATCACGGACGACAGTCATCTTGGGTGTCTCCTTGTACGGGTAGAGGTGCTGCCGACCGGTCAGCGGATACGGTCCAGCGTCTTGTAATAGGCGCCCGCGAAGGGCAGGAACCAGGCGGTGCCGTTGTAGAGGGGGATGCGGGGCGGGGCCAGATCGCGGACCGGGCTGACCTGGGGCCGGCCGTCCATCACCTCGGCCATGACCTGCCCCATGTGCGTGGCCATCTGCACGCCGTGGCCCGCGTATCCCATGGAGTAGTGCACGCCCTCCTCGGTCTGTCCGGCGTGCACGATGCGGTCCATCGCGAAGCCGACGGAGCCGCCCCACACGTACTCGACCTTCGTCCGCGTCAGTTGGGGGAAGATCTCGCACATCTCACGGAACAGAACGGCCCCGCTCTTCTTGTCCGAGGTGGGGTCGGACGGTGCGAAGCGGGCACGGCCGCCGAACAACAGCCGGTTGTCCGGGGTGAGCCGGAAGTAGTGGCAGACCTTGTTGGAATCGACGATGAGGCGGGCCTTCGGGATGATGTCCCGGGCGAGTTCCTCGCCGAGCGGCTCGGTCACGATGATGAAGCTGCCCAGGCAGACCTGCCGGCGGCGCAGCCACGGGAAGTTCTTGTCGGTGTAGGCGTCGGTGGCCAGCATGACCTGCCCGGCGCGGACCACACCGCGCTCGGTGCTGACCTCGAAACGGCCCGCGGCGATACGCCGCACGCCGATGGCGGCGTTGCGCTCATGGATCTCGACACCGGTGCGCTCGCACGCCTCGGCCATGCCGCGCACGAAGCGGCCGACGTGCAGCGCGGCGCTGAACGGGTCGAGCAGACCGCCGTGGTAGGCGTCGGATCCGATCTCGGAGCTCAGCTCGGACTTGCCGATCAGTGTGGTCTCGTGTCCGAAGTACTCGGCCAGGTCGCGCTGTTGGGCCTTCTTGCTCTCGAAGTGCGCAGGGCGGGACGCGACGCCCAGGCGTCCTACGCGGCGGAACTGACAGTCGATGGATTCCTCGTTCACGAGCCGCTCTACGGTGTCCACGGCCTCGCCGTAGGAATGGTAGATCTCGCGGGCCCGTTCGAGTCCGTACCGGCGGATGGCCTGGCGTACGCCGATGGTGAAGCCCAGGTTCGCCATGCCGCCGTTGCGCGCGGAGGCCCCGGAGCCGATCTGGCCCTTCTCGACCAGGGTGACACGGGCGCCCTTGCGGGCCGAGTGGAGGGCGGTCGATAGCCCCGTCAGGCCGGCGCCGATGACCACCAGGTCGGTGTCCTCGGTCAGTGGCTTGCCGGACCGGTCGGGGAAGACCCCGGCGGTCTCCATCCAGTACGGGATCGTCTTCATTTCGGGTCTCCTGCGGGGTGGTTCAGGCGAGGGGTTCGACGGGGAGGACGTTCTGGCCGGTGCGGTGGCCGCCGAGTTTGCGGACGAGGGCGACCAGGGCGAGGGCGAGGATGGCCAGGGCGATCAGGACGGCGCTGACGGCGGTGACGGTCGGGTCGACGTCGAACTGCAGGGCGTTGAAGACCAGGACCGGCAGGGTGCGGGTGTCGGGGGTGGAGAGGAACTGGGCGATGAAGAACTCGTCGAAGCTGGTGATGAACGAGAACACGGCGGCGGCGATCAGGCCGGGGGTGGCCAGGGGGAAGGTGATGCGCCGGGCGATGGTGATACGGCTGGCGCCCATGCTGGCGGCGGCGTCCTCGAGGCGTTCGTCGATGCCCCGCAGGGTGGAGATCATGATGAGGATGGCCACGGGTGCGGCGAGCACGGTGTGCCCCAGGGCGATCGCCAGGGGGCTGCCGAGCATGCCGGCCGGTTCGAAGAACAGGAACAGGCCGAGCGCGATGACCACCTGGGGGATGAGCATGGGGGCCAGGACCAGGCCGTAGACCGCCGCGTGCAGCGGGAGGCGTCCGCGGGCCAGTGCGGTGGCGGCGGTGACTCCCAGGATCAGGGAGAACACGGTGGTCAGCGCGGCCACGAGGCTGGACAGGGCGATGGAGGTGGCCCAGTTGCCGCCGGGCGCGGCCATCTGCTCGTACCAGCGGGTGCTGTACTCGTCGGGCGGGAAGGTGCCGATGCCGTCGGCGCCGAAGGAGGTGACCAGGATGATGACGATGGGCATCGCCAGGAACAGCAGGATGGCGGTGGCGCTCAGGGCGCGGCCGATGTGTCCGGCCCGGGTAGGAGGCAGTTCCATCATGAGCTGCTCCTTCGTGCGTGCGCCCTGGTGCGGCGGAGCTTGGCCAGGCCGAGGACGCCCAGGCCGGTGAAGGTGAGCAGGAGCAGGATGACGCCGAAGGCGGCAGCGGAGTTCCACTGGTCCTGCTTCATCACCTGCTGGTCGATCAGCGCCGCGACGACGGTCTGCTCGTCGCCGCCCATCAGGGCCGGGGTGATGTAGTAGCCCAGGCAGAGGATGAAGCTGAGGAGGCCCGCGGTGCCGATACCGGGCGCCACGAGCGGCAGGTAGACACGGCGGAAGATCGTCAACCGGCTCGCTCCGAAGCCTGCCGCCGCGGCCAGGAGCCGACCGTCGACGCCCCGCATCGCGCTCTGCAGCACCAGGACTGTGTACGGGAGCATGACGGAGGTGGTGCCGATGACGACGCCGGTCTCGTTGTACAGCAGCGAATACGGTGCGCCGGGAGCGTGTACGGAGGTCAACAGGGTGTTGATGAGGCCGTGTTCACCGAGCATGATGATCCACCCGTAGGTACGGACCAGGGCGCTGATGAAGTGCGGCACGACCACGATCAGCATGGCCAGGGCGGCGAGAACGGGCCGCATCCGGGCTATGGCATGCGCCAGGACGAAACCCACCAGGAGACTCAGCACCGCGGTCTCGGCGGAGATCCGCAGGGTGGAGACCAGCACGGACAGGTTCACGCCGGTGAGGGCGTCGGTGTACCAGTGGAGGGTGAAGCCTCCGCTGTCGCCCTCCAGGCTGAGGGAGAGCACGCCGATGATCGGGTAGACGAACAGCACCAGCAGGAACACCGTGACGGGGACGGCGTTGACCAGGGCGATCCGTGAGCGGTGTCCGCGTTTCGCGGACGTTTTCACACGCACCTTCGTAGGCGCGACAGCGGTGCCTACCACGGCTCACCCCCCGTCCGACGCGTCGAAGACACTGACGTCGTCCCGGTCGGCGGTGACACAGACCCGCTCGCCCGTGCGCGGCGGTACGGCGGCCGTCTCGATGCGCAGCGGCGGCGTCCCGGGATCCGCACCGTCCAGACGGACCGTGATCCGCGTGAGCGAACCGACGTAGACGGCCGTCTCGACCGTGCCGGTACAGCAGCCCTCCTCGGCGCTGACCAGGCGGAGCTTGCCCGGCCGCACCGCGGCCCGCACCCGCTGCCCGGGCACGCAGGCGTGCGCACGGGCGGTGAGGACGCCGCCGGTGTCCAGCCGCACCTGCGTACAGCCGTCTCCCCCACCGTCCTCGACCTTGCCGGTGAGGAAGTTGGCCGCGCCGAGGAAGTCGGCGACGAACGGGGTGCGGGGGCGTTCGAACAGGCCGCGGGGGGTGTCGAACTGCTCGATGCGGCCGTCCTTCATGATGGCGATCCGGTCCGACAGGACCAGCGCTTCCTCCTGGTCGTGCGTGACGTAGATGACGGTCAGGCCGAGTTCGCGCTGGATGGTCTTGATCTCGGTCTGCATCTGGTCACGCAGCTTCTTGTCCAGCGCGCCCAGCGGTTCGTCCATCAGGACGATGGGCGGGCGGTAGACCAGCACCCGGCACAGGGCGACCCGCTGCTGCTGGCCGCCGGACAGTTCACGGGGCTTGCGGCCGGCGAACTTCGACAAGCCCGCCGCCTCCAGGGTCTCGCCCACACGGCGGCGGATCTCCGCCTTGGGCACTCCGCGCAGTTGGAGGGGGAAAGCGACGTTCTCCGCGACGGTCATGTGCGGGAAGAGCAGGTACTGCTGGAAGACGAAACCGAAGTCGCGCTTTCCGGGGTTGAGTTCGGTGATGTCCCGGCCGTCGACGGTGATGCTGCCGGAGTCGGGCTCGGTGAACCCGGCGATCATCATCAGCGTGGTCGTCTTCCCGGAGCCCGAGGCTCCGAGGAAGGTGACGAACTCACCCGCCGCGATCTCCATGTCCACACCGTCGACCACCGTCGTCCCGCTGTAGGACTTGCGCAGGCCCGTCACGGACAACGACTTGCCGGTCAGCGAGTTGGGCCCCGGGGCGAGGGCCGAGGCGAGAAGTGTGCTCCGCTCAGGCATCGGCCCACTCCCGCCAGCGCTTGGTGACCGCCTCCAGGTTCTTGTCCCACCAGGCCACATCGGTGTCGAACCCGGTCTTCAGGTTCCGGGGCGAGGTCGGAAGCGTGGCCAGGACATCGTCCGAGAGCAGCTTGGTGGCAGCGGGGACGACCGGGCCCTGCGGGAAGAGCTTGGCGAACGCCGCCTGCACCTCGGGACGCAGGGAGAAGTCGATCAGCTTGTAGGCCGCGTCCGTGTTGCCCGCGCCCTTCGGGATGCCCCAGCCGTTGGTGAGCCGCCGGGCGCCGTTCCACTGGTAGGCGACCGGCTGGCCCTGCTTGATCAGCTCGTCCGCGCGGCCGCTCCACAGGCTGGTCATGACGACCTCCTTGCGGCCCAGCAGCACCGCCGGAAGAGCGCCGGTGTTCCAGAACTTCTTCACATCGCCGCGGATCCGCGACATCGAGGCGAACGCCCGGTCCACGTCCAGCGGGTACAGCTTGTCCAACGGCACACCGTCGGCCAGCAGCGCGAACTCCAGCTCCGGGTAGTCCGCGTCAACACTCTGCAACGAGCGCTGACCGGCGAAGGAGTGGGTGTTCCAGAAGTCGGCCCAGCTCTTCGGTGCGCGCTTCAGACTGTCCGTGCGGTAGGCCATCAGGCTCGCCCAGACGTTCTTGCCGACCGCGTGCTCCGGCAACTGGTGCTCCGCGATGCCGGCACCCTTGACGCTCTTCAGCCGGTCGTGGTCCACCGCTTCCAGACAGTCCAGGCGGGCCATCTTCTGGAAGATCAGCAAGGTGTTGTCCATCAGGTCGACCTGCGGCCGGCCCTGCTTGACCTGGGCGATGACCTGCGCCGACTGGTAATTGACCGTGGTGACCGTGATGCCGGTCTCCTTCGCGAACGGCTCGTAGATCGCCTTCGTCAGAACGTCGTTGTAGGCGCCACCGCTGTTGCTGACGACCAGCCGCTTCTTTCCGCCGCCACTCGACGAGCTGCGGCTTCCGCCGGAACCCATGAGAGTGCCGCATCCGGTCACTGCCGTGGCAGCGGCCAGAGCGCCTGCGGCGCGGAGTACGGTTCTGCGTCCTGTCCGGTTGTCTTCCATGGCAGAGGCCTCCTGGAGATCGCTGGGGGTGGGGAGTTCAGATGCCGAGCATGCGGTTGAGCTCGTCCAGGGACTTCACCGGCACGTAGTCGTAGCCGTGGGTCACGGGGTCGTAGCCGCGGTCCAGGAGGATCAGGTTGCGGAAGCCCATGTCGTGCATCGGCATCAGGTCGTAGCGGGTGTGCGAGGAGACGTGCACGAAGTCCTCGGGGGACGCGTCGAGCTGGTCGAGCATGTACTCGAACGCGGCGTAGCGGGGCTTGTAGTAGCCGGCCTGCTCCGCGGTGTAGACCGCGTGGAAGTCCGCCCCGAGCCGGGGCACGCTCTCCTCGAGGAAGGAGTCGTCGGCGTTGGAGAAGATCACCAGCTTGTAGTGCTCGCCCATCTTCTTCAGCGGCTCCGGCACGTCGGCGTGGGGTCCCCAGCTGCGCACGCCGTCGGCGAACCGCTTGCCCGCGTCCGGGGCCGCCTTCAGACCCCACTTGCGGCAGACGCGCTCGAAGGAGTCCTGGAGCACCTGCTCGTAGGAGTAGTACTGGCCGCGGACCTGGTCATAGCGGTAACCGCGGAACTCCCGCACGAACTGGTCCCACTGCGCGGCGGGGATCTGGTCGCCGACGAGCTCCCGCGTGATGGGGGTGATCGGGTACTCGATCAACGTGCCGTAACAGTCGAACGAGACGTACTTCGGACGGAACGAGGGTTCGCTCATGGGAGAGCTCCAATTCTTTGCTGCAGGAACAGGGCGTGGTTCAGTATTTGTCATTACTTTTCCGGCACAGCTGTGACGGACTTCCCCATGGCGTGGGCGAGGTGACTTCAGGTCAGACGGCCCCGGCTCCGGCCGGCGCCAGGAAGCCGACGGGATGGTCCGTGGTGCCGTCGAGGGCCAGGTCGGCGGCGATCTCGCCCATCGCGGGCGAGAGCTTGAAGCCGCTTCCGGAGAATCCGGCCATGACGATGATGTCGTCCTCGCCGGGGAGATGACCGACGAGCGGGTTTCCGGACGCGGTGTAGCCCTCCATGTAGACCGACAGCCTGATGGGGTCGGGATTCAGGTCGGGCATCAGCTCGCCGATGAGCTCGCGGAAGGTGGCGAGTTCCTCCGGACGGACCGTGCGGTCGAGAAGTTCGGGGTCGGGTACGGGCATATAGCGTGCGAGAGAGAGGCCCAGCTTGACGGAGATGCCGTCAGGCGACGGAAGTCCGTAGCAGTCATGGGGTGTGCTGCGTACGAAGGCGGGGGCGCCGCCGGCGAACCAGTCGTGGCGGGTGGGGAGGTGCCAGGAGCTGATCAGCCGGCGGACGTCGACCGTCCGCGGAAGGTCCGGGAGCAGGGTGTTGATCCAGGGGCCCACGGTCACCACAGCGGTGTCCACGTGGTCCGTGCCCTGATCCGTGACGATGTGCACCCCGCCGCCTGCCGCGGGCGCGATCTCCCGCACCGGGGTATAGCGGTGCAGCCGGGCGCCCAGTTGCTCGGCGCGGGTGGCGGCGACCTGGACCGACGCCTCGGGCCTGATGATGGCGCCCATCCGGTCGAGCACGGCGGTGTGCCCGTCCGGGAGGCGGTGCTGCGGGTAGCGGCGGGCGAGTTCCTCCCCGTCCAGTACCTCGTGATCCAGCCTGTGGGTGGAGCTGGCGGCGAGCAGGAGGCCCATGGAGGGCGAAGCGGTCTCCCCCATCACCAGGCATCCGCTGCGGCGCCGCAGCGAGAAGCCCGTCTCGCGCTGGAGCCGGTCCCACATCCGGTCGGCGAGCCGCAGCAGCGGAATGTACCCGGGATCACCGAGGTGCACGGCGCGGAAGATGCGGGTCTCGCCCCCGGCCGCGCCGCGGTCGTGGCCCGGCGCGTAGCGGTCGTAACCGATGACGTCGGCCCCACGGGCGGCCAGTCGCCACATGGCCTGGCTGCCCATGCTGCCGGCACCGATCACGGCGACGCGCTTCGGACTACGCATGAGGTCGCTCCTTTCGCCGGGTGTGGCCTGTGTGGCACTCGCGGCCCCAGCAGCGAGCGGACACCGTGCGGACGCTTCCGGTCCGTGCCCCGCTGGGGATGGCGTTCACTTTCGACCCGGGCGAATGCCCAGGTCAACCCACACTCTGTTCCACCTTGGGAGCTTCTCGAGACGGTCTGTCACGGCGGATGGGCACGCTTCGGAAAGTGCTGTCTCCCTCTTGTCACGGTGCTGGGCCGGTGCGAAGGTGACCCCCGGCCCCTCGGACGAAAGCACCCCCAATGCCACCCAGACGTCCCGCAACCGGGCACTTCCTCACCATCACGGAGGTTCTGCGCCTGCCCGTGCTCAGCGAAGGGATGCCGCGCGTCCTGGCCGGTGAGTCGCAGCTCAGCCGTTCGGTGCGCTGGGTGCACGTCACCGAACTGCTGAATCCCGCCGACTTCCTCGAGGGCGGCGAGCTGGTCCTGACGACCGGCATGCCGTATCCCGAGGACGCCGGCGAGCTGCGTGATTACGTCGACCAGCTCGCCGATGTCGGTGCGGCCGGCCTGATCGTGGAACTCGGCCACCGGTACCGGAAGGTGCCCGACGAGCTGGTGGCGGCCTGCCGTGCCCGCGAGATGCCGCTGGTCGAGCTGGCCCGTGGCGTCCGGTTCATCGACGTCACGCAGACGGTGCACGCGCTCATCCTCGACGCCCAGGGGGCACTGCTGCGCCGCGGGAGGGACATCCAGGACATCTTCACCGCCCTGACACTGCGGGGCGCGGGTCCCGAGGAACTCGTGCACACCACTGCCGAGCTCACCGGAGCTCCCGTGGTGCTGGAGGACCTCACCCACCGGGCCCTGGTGTGCGAACTGCTCGGCCGACCGTACGAGCCGGTGGTGTCGGCCTGGTCCCGGCGTTCCCGGGCCGCGCCGACTCTGGACAAGATCGCGCCGAGCGGCCCGGAAGGGTGGCTGATCGCGCCGGTGCAGGACAACCACGGGCTGTGGGGGCGACTGGTCCTGCTGGACTCCCGGCTGAGCGCGGAGCCCGACCCGGAACACGTCCTGGTCCTGGAGCGCGCCGCGGTCGCGCTGACCATGGCGCGCCTGGCCGGGCCGGCCTGGTGGGAGCGCCGGGCCCACCGCTCGGTGCTGCGGGACCTGTACGAACGGCGTTTCCGCTCCCCCGCGGACGCCCGTGCCCGCGCCGAGGCCCTGGGACTCCCGGCCTTCGGGCATCGCCTCTTCGCCGTGGTCATCCGGCACACGCGCACCGGCACCGAGGGCGAGCACCTCGACGAACGGATCGCGAAGGCGCTGGCGCAGACCGGCATCCGGGCCCTGGTCGGCGAGACGGCCCCGGGCCGCATCGGCGTACTCCTCGCACTGGCGCAGGCCAGCGCCTGGCAGCCGGTCGCCGAGCGGATCGGCCGGATCGCCCGCGAGGCGCTCGGCCCGAAGGCCGTCGTCGCCGTCGGCCCCGGAGTGACCGACCTCTCCGGGATCGCCCGGTCGTGGCAGGAGGCCGAGCAGACGGCCGAGGCCATCACGCCTGTCTCACCCGACCGATGGTTCTACGTCCCCGCCGATATCGAACTGCCCGAACTCCTGGGCGTGCTACGGGAGGACACCCGCCTCCAGCGGTACGCGGAACGGCAGCTGACCCGGCTCATCGAGCACGACGACCGCAACAGCGGTGATCTGCTCCCGGCACTGCGCGCCTATCTGGCGGCAGCCGGGAACAAGTCGGTCGCGGCGAAGCGGGCCGGTATGTCCCGGCAGGCGTACTACCAGCGCCTCCACACCATCGAACGGCTCCTCGGCTGCGACCTGGAATCTGGACTGCAGCGCACGTCCCTGCACGTCGCGGTGCTGGTCATGGACGCGGGAGACACAGCGGTTCCCGGCCCGTGACGGGCGTGTCGGGCCGTGTCGACGGAGAGCTGCCGCCCGTGGCACGGGTCGCGGTGGGGTGGTCTGCCCGGGGCGGGCGGTGAACACCAAGGGCCTGGCGGGGTTGCGGGCGTGCGCAGCTCGGGGTGGTTGCGGTTCCGGTCGTCACTCGGGAGGAGTCGTCTCCGTGAGTGCGGTCCGGGGCGGCAGGCTGGCATCGGGGAACGTGGCGAGGCCGTGGCCTCGGGCGACAGCGGCCAGCGGGGGGGGTGTCCTCCCGGCAACATGCGGATCCACGCCGGGAGATGAGAACAGAGCCCCTTGCTAAGGTGCGCTGATGTCATCGATCAAGCAGTTCCAAGTCACCTTCGACTGCGCAGAACCCGCGCGCCTCGCCGGTTTTTGGTGCGAGGTGTTGGGGTACGTCGTGCCGCCGGTCCCGAAGGGGTTTGCCACTTGGGAGGACTACCACCGCTCGCTGCCGCCTGAGGATCAGGTCACCTACTTCGCCTGCAGTGATCCCTCGGGTGCGGGTCCGCGCCTGCTCTTCCAGCGCGTTCCCGAAGGGAAGATCGTCAAGAACCGGGTGCATCTCTGCGTGCGGGCCGGCACCGGGCTCGTGGGTGAGGAGCGCCTCGCCACACTGGAGGCCGAGTGCGCACGGCTGGCCGCGCTCGGTGCGGTACACGTGCGCACGCTGCTCGCCGATGGCACCAACGAGTCGTGCATCGTGATGCAGGACATCGAGGGCAACGAGTTCTGTCTCGACTGAGCCTCCTCCGCGACGGCGGAATCGACCTCCGTGTCGCTCTTGACGTCCGGCTTGACCAAGTACTTCTTTGTGACCACGAGCGGTAATTGAGCGGTAATTGGCACCGCAGGTCAGAGGGTGTTTCGCCAGGAGCACGAGGCCAGCTTCCTCCTGCGGGCGGAGACCTTGTGTGCGTCGTCGGTCGGGGAGGTCGTCACGTGACTGGTCCGTGGTCCTGGTCAGCCTTCGGTTGCAGCTCCGGATCGCGCCGGCAGCGATCCGGCGGGCAGACGAATCAGGAGGCGCACCCGAAGGCGGGCAGGGCAGGGTCGTGATCAGACGGGATGCAGTGGGGGCGGGGATGCAGGTGGCACACGCCACGGGCCAACGACCACACCGAACCGTTTCGCCCGTTATGGTGAAAGCTAAGCGGACAGCAGTCCGGCATGAGGAGCGCACCGGACGACTGTCCGGTTAGCCAAGGGCTTCAGACGTAAGCCCGGAAGGAGGGCCTGTGGAGCCGCGGACTGGCGGGCCTCAGCGGTCGGACGCGCAGCGCAACCGGGAGCGCATCCTGGAGGTGGCGCTGGTCGAGCTGTCGCGTTCCGCGGAGGTGCCGTTGACCGTGATCGCCAAGAAGGCGGGCGTCGGGCAGGGCACGCTCTATCGCAACTTCCCCAACCGTGAGGCGCTCGTTCTGGAGGCGTACCGCCACGAGGTGCAGCAACTCACCGACAGTGCGGCCGAGCTGCTGAAGACCAGGGAGCCCGACCAGGCGCTTCGCGCATGGATGGACCGCCTCGCCCGCTTCATCTTGGCCAAGACCGGACTGGCCGACGCGCTGCGTCACGCGGCCGGCGCGACGGGAGGGCCGGAGCCGTCGGGATACTCGTTGGTGTTCGGATCGATCGAATCCCTGCTCAACGCCAACCACGAGGCCGGCGTCATCCGCCCGGGGGTGACCGCCGACGACTTCCTCCGCGCCATCGCCGGCATCTGGCAGATCGACATCAACGGCGACTGGCACGCCCAGACCACGCTACTGCTGGACATCGTCATGGACGGCCTGCGCGCGGGGGCTCCGGGGCGGCACTGAGGACCGCCGAGCCCGTCACGGCTGCGAGAGGCGGGGGCGGTCGGCGCGATCCGTGCCACCACCCCGCCCAGCCATCCGCCGCCCTGGATGCGTTCGGTGAATACCTCCGACCCAACCCCTTCGCGTCACACCCATCACACCGGTCTCCATTGACCCACTGCCCGGCGTCCGCGATCGGCCACGCCAGGATCCGGCCTTGCTAACCGGACAGCCGTCCGCTAGCTTCCCAATAGCGGACAGCCGTCCGGTTCTGCTTCCACTCTTGCGGCACACATGCGTCCGCTGACGCGACAGGCGTACGCCCCCACCCCACACACTCACGGAAGAGTCCCTTGCCATGAAGCTGCTCATCCTCGGCGCGACCGGCCCCACCGGTCGCCATCTCGTCGACCTGGCCCTGCGATCCGGCGACTCGGTGACAACCTTCGTACGCAACCCGGCAGCCCTCGGCGACCTGACCGACAAGGTCACGGTGGTCACCGGAGACGCCACCTCACACCGTGACATCGCCGCGGCCGCGGTCGGGCACGATGCGATCATCTCCGCACTCGGCAGGGGCAACTCGGTGCGCGCCAACGGCCTCTTCACCAGCTCCTCGGCGGCCGTGATCGGCGCCGCCGAGGAAGCCGGCGTCTCCCGCCTGGTGTGGCTGTCGTCCTTCGGCGTCGGCCACACCTTCGACTGGTCAAGCGCCACCCAGAAGGCGATCTACCGCACGCTGCTGCGGGCCATCTACGCGGACAAGGAGATCGCGGACGAACGCATCCGCTCCAGCGGGCTGGACTGGACCGTTGTCTACCCGACCCGACTGACCCACGGCCCCGCCAAGGGCACCTACAACACTGGAGACCGGCTGCCGATGAAGGGCAACCCGATCATCAGCCGCGCGGACGTGGCCACCTTCATGCACCAGGCGGCGCACGGCAGCGAGTGGATCCACCGCAGCCCCGTGATCAGCGACTGACACTTTGCCCTCACTCCCTGCGGCCGACCAGTTCGACCAGGCCACGAACGGTGGGCGACTGCCTCGAGGGCTGAACCTCGAGGGCGGGATGCCCCCCCGTACGGCCCGATCAGCACGTTGCCTGGGCCGCCACTCGCGAGGCGCCCCCTGACCTTTGCATGCCCCGGACCGCGCCCGGGGGCCGACCCGATATGACAGTTGTTATGGGAGGCGGTAGCCTCCCTCCTATAACGACTGTCATAGGAGGATGCCGTGACCATCATCACCGTGAACACGCCCAAGGGGCGCCTGAGCCTGGAGCAGCGCCGTGAGCTGGCCGAGACGCTGACGGACGCGGTACTGGTGCCCGAGGTGGGCCAGTTCGCTCCGGCCGCCCGGGCCGGGTTCCAGGTGCACTTCGTCGAGCGTGAGCGGGACATGATGGCCATCGGCGGCCGACTGCTGGCGGATGCCGACCCGGAACTCGACGTGATGGTGATCGACCTCGCGGTCATGGACGCCGCCTGGCAGCCGGAGGTACGGGCCGAGGTGATCGAACGCGTGCTGGCTGCACTGGCGGCGGCCTGCGGGCTGGAGAAGCCGGCGCCGGCCTGGTGGGTCAACTTCCGGGTGATCGACGAGGGCAGTTGGGGTTCGTCCGGCGGTGTGCTGTCGATCCTGCCGCTGCTTCAGAGCGGAGTGTTCACGGAGGAGCGGGTCAAGGCGGTCCGTGCCGCGCTGGGCACCTGAAGCCCTGGCTGTCGAGCGCGAGCCGGGCTCAGTCCTTGACCGCGGTGAGGATGAGCGCCCGCAACTGCTCGGCGGTGCGATCGAGGGGCTGGGTGCTGCGCTTGGCACGGCACATGGCCACGGTTCCCTCGACGGCCGCGACGATGAGCGTCGCGAGGTTCGCCGCCCGCTCGGGCTCGGCGCCGTGCTCACGCAAGGAGTCGGCGAGCAGCCCCTCCCACGTGGTGAAGACGTCGGCGGCCGCCGCCAGGGCGGCGGACGTCTCGCCGGCGGCCGGTTCCTCGATGGAGACCGCGAGGACGGGACATCCGGCCCGGAAGTCACTGTCGACGACGATCTTGCGCCACAGAGCGAGGAAGGCTTGCAGCCCGGCGACCGGGCCGGCCCGCAATTCCTCACGCAGACTGCGCGCGGTCCACTCGCCCGTGTGGCGAACGGCCTCGGTGACCAGCTGCTGCTTGCCCTCGGGGAAGTAGTGGTAGGTCGAGCCGAGCGGCGCCCTGGCGTGCTTGGCCGTCTCACGGATGCTCGTCGCGTTCAGGCCACGCCGGCTGATCATGTCAGCCGCTCCGGCCACGATCCGCTCACGCGCTGACGGACTGGGCTTGGTCACCTGCGAACCCTTTCTGATCCCTGAGCTATAACAATTGTCATACTCTACCGCCATCGTCTCAGTAGCGACTGTCATGGTCCTGCTGCGCCGCCGAAACGGACACGAGAGGCGTCTCAAGCCCATCCTCGTCCGGGCCGATGGCTGACCACGCCACCCAGGCCTAGCCCCCACGGAGAAAAGCCGATGCACACCCCCCTCACCGAGCCGCCCGCAGGAGCGGGAGCCGAGTCCCTGGAGCACCAGAAGGCGGCCATCACCCGCCTGGGACACGAACTGCGCGCACTGGTGGAAGCCACGGTCCGCACAGCCGCCTCGCCCGACACTCTCCACCGCGTGGCGGACGGCGTCCGACATGTCACCGGCCAGTTGACCGGGCGGCGGCGCGCACGAGCGGAGATCCCCGAAGTGGACGGGTTTCCCGGTGGGCCGCGGATGTACAGCCCTGCCGTCGGGGTCGGCAGCCCGCTGGCCCCGCCTGTGAGGATCACGCCCACCGAGGACGGCCTGATAGGTCACTGCACGCTGGGCATCGCCCACGAAGGCCCGCCCGGCTACGGCCACGGCGGCATGAGCGCCATGCTCCTGGACGAACTCATGGGCCAAGCCTGCACCGCCGCCGGAACGCCCGGCCTGACCGTCTCCCTCCAGATGCGCTACCACCAGCCCATCCCGCTGGAGACACCACTGCGCATCCTCGGACGCGTCACCGGCACGGACAACCGCAAGATCTTCGTGACCGGGACGATCACCACCCAGGCAGCCCCTTCCACAAACCTGGTCACCGCGGACGGTGTCTTCATCACGCCCGACCCCGACCGTGCCCGCGCACTGTTCCCCGGCCTGCAGGAAGAGACGTGACAGCGAGCCGGTCAGGAACTGCGGCTTCACCCTCGCTCCGCACGCCGCCCGTGACGGGTCGTCCGGGCCGCCCTCGCTCGGCACATGGGCCGAGACACCAGGCGCGCGACACCGATCCGCCCTCCTGCAACCGGGCTCCGCACGACACTGCGAAAGTCCGTGCCTGGTGTGCGACCGGGCTGGTTCCCTGGAGCCCGCGCCGCCCCGCCGGGCGACGAGACGGTTGACGCATGCAGATGGAGATCCGGGCCGCCGCGATCCGCGGCATCGATCGCCTGATCGACGACCTTGGTGGCGACGGTGCGGCGCTGTTGTCCGAGTTCGGCGTCTCGCCCGCTGATCTGAACTCCGAGCACGAACTGTTGCCGACAGTGACGGCCGGGCGGATCCTGCGCAGCGCCACGAAGAAGCTCAACTGCCCTGACTTCGGGCTGCGCCTGGCGGCGTACCAGGACATGTCGATGCTCGGCCCGCTGGCCCTGGCGGTAGGGAACTGCGACACCGTCGGAGAGGGGCTGGACTGCGCGTCGCGCTTTCTGTACGTGCACAACCAGGGGATTCGCCTGACGCGCGCGCAGGATCCCGAACGCTATGCGGGGGTAGGGGCCGTCGAATACCGGATGCTGCATCCTGATATCCCGTACGAGCCACAGACGATCGACGCGGGTCTGGGGCTGCTGCACCGCAATCTCATCACTATGAGCGGCGGATACGAGTTGCTCGGGGTCTACATGCCCCATCCGCCGCTCACGGACGAGTCCGTATACACCGAATTCTTCGGCGCTCCGGTCCACTTCGACACTGGTCGCGCCCTGCTGCGGGTGCCCACGAAGCTCTTCGCCCAGCCGATGTCGACCCCGGTCAATCCCGAACTGCGGCGCATGGTCGTGGAGTACCTGGAGGCGCACTACACCGATCCGCGCGAGAGCGTCGTGACCACGGTGCGGTCGGCGGTCAGCCGCGCACTGGGCACGGTCCCGGCGCGGATCGACCTGGTCGCGGAGTGGCTGCACATGCATCCGCGCACGTTGCAGCGCCGGCTGGCGCAGGAGGGCACCTCGTTCCAGGCGATCGTCGACGACGTCCGCAAGAACGCGGCGCACCGACTGCTGACGAAGACCGACATGCCGTTCTCTCAGGTCGCGTCGCTGGTGGAGCTGGCCGGACAGGCGGCCCTCACTCGTGCGGCACGCCGCTGGTTCGGCAGAACGCCGACGCAGGTCCGCCGTGACGCCGCGTCCACGTCTACGTCTACTGCAACGCGTGTCGTGCAGAGTTAAATTCTTGTCGCCCAGGGAAAAGCGACGTCTGCGGAGCGCTTACATACTCAGTTGCCATGACCAGTCCCCCACATGCCTCGCTGCCCGGTCATGTCGACGTTTTGATCGTCGGAGCCGGCATCTCCGGTATCGACGCCGCGTACCGGGTGCAGTCGCAGTGTCCCGATCGTTCGTACGCCGTGTTGGAGGCCCGCGAGTCCCTGGGCGGGACGTGGGATCTGTTCCGGTATCCGGGAGTCCGTGCCGACTCCGACATCTACACGCTCAGCTTTCCCTTCCAGCCCTGGACCGGCGAGAACTCCATGGCCGACGGGGACGAGATCCTCGACTACCTGCGGCGCACCGTGGACCGGTTCGGCATCGACCGCCGCATCCACTGCTCCACGAAGGTGGTCGCCGCCAACTGGTCGGGCGTGACGGCCCGTTGGACGGTGACCGTCGAGCAGCCCGGGAGTGAGGGCGAACCGCGGGGGTCCACCGTTACCTGCTCGTTCCTCTACCTGTGCACCGGCTACTACGACTACGAGCGCGGGCACGACCCGCATTTCCCGGGCATCGAGTCCTTCGTCGGCACGGTGGTGCATCCGCAGTTCTGGCCCGAAGGGCTCGACCACACGGGCAAGCGTGTCGTCGTGATCGGCAGCGGCGCGACCGCGATCACCATCGTTCCCGCGATGGCCCGCGACGCGGCAAAGGTGACCATGCTGCAGCGCACACCGACCTGGATCAGCGCGTTGCCTCGGAAGGACCGGTTCGCCGCCAGGGTCCGGCGGCGGCTGCCCGACGGGCTTGCGCACCGGGTCGTCAGGGCACGCAACGCCGCCTACTCCAACGCCTTCTACCACTACTGCCGGCGCTTCCCGGACCGGGCGCGGGCGCTGCTGACCAGGGCCGCCGCGCGGCGGATCGGCGAGGAGGCGGTGCGAGAGCACTTCACCCCGTCGTACGCGCCGTGGGACCAGAGGGTGTGCATCACGGCCGACGCGGACCTGTTCAAGGCGATCAAGCGCGAGGAGGTCGAGGTGGTCACCGATCACATCGACGGCTTCGTCGCCCAGGGGATCCGGCTGCGGTCGGGCAAGGTGCTGCCGGCCGACATCGTGGTGACGGCGACCGGGCTGCGCATGCTTGCGTTCGGCCATATCGCGGTGAGCGTCGACGGCGAGCCGGTCGAGCCCGCGGGCCACCTGCTGTGGCGGGGCACCATGCTCAGCGACGTGCCGAACTTCGCGCTCTGCTTCGGCTACGTGAACCTGTCCTGGACGATGCGGGCGGATCTCACCGCGCGGCTGGTGTGCCGCATCCTCAACCACATGCGCCGCGCGGACCTCGCGTCGGTCACCCCGCCCGCAAAGCCCGACGTGCGGGAACGGCCCATGATCGAGCTGGCGTCCGGCTACGTCCAGAGGGGTGTCCAGGGCTTCCCCCGGCAGGGCCATCGCGCCCCGTGGCGGATGCGCCAGACCTATCTGCTGGACACCGCCGACATCGCGCGCGCCAGCCTTCGCCGCGAGCTGCGCGGTGTGCCCCGCGCATCGGTGCGGCCGGCCGGCGACGACATCCGGACCGGAGGCTGACCATGGCAGAGCTGCACGGAGTGTACGACGAGCGCTTCGCGGAGGTGGCCGCGCGGCTGTCCGAGAACCTCGAGGCGGGCGACGAACTCGGCGCCTCGATCGCGGTCCTGGTCGGCGGGGAGCCGATGGTCGACCTGTGGGGCGGATGGGCGGACCAGAGCCGTACGGCGCCGTGGCGGCGCGACACGATCACCAACGTCTGGTCCTGCACGAAGACAGTCACGTCCCTGGCGGCGCTGGTGCTGGTGGAGCGTGGACTGCTCGACGTCGACACCCCGGTGTCCCGGTACTGGCCGGAGTTCGCCGCGCGCGGCAAGGAGGACGTGCTGGTCCGGCACGTGCTGTCGCACACCTCCGGCGTCTCGGGGTGGGACCGGCCGGTGACCGTCGCGGACGTCCTCGACGTACCGGCGGCGACGGCCCGGCTGGCCGACCAGGCGCCGTGGTGGCCCCCGGGCACGGCGTCCGGCTACCACCTGCTCAACTACGGCCACTTGATCGGCGAGTTGGTCCGGCGGATCGACGGGCGCACCCTGGGCCGGTTCGTCGCCGAGGAGATCGCCGGTCCGCTCGGTGCCGACTTCCATATCGGTCTGCCGGACTCCGAGTTCGCCAGGGTCGCCGATGTCGTACCGCCGCCGTTCCGATTGGGCGATCTCGCCGGCGCCGATCCGAACGGTGTGGCGATGAAGACCTTCACCGGCCCCTTCGGCGGTGCCGAGGAGTCGTGGCACCCGGAGTGGCGTCGCGCGGAGATCGGCGCGGCAAGCGGCCACGGCAACGCCCGGTCGCTCGCCAGAATCCACTCCGCCATCGCCTGCGGGGGCACGCTCGACGGCGTACGCCTGCTGTCGCCACGGACCATCGACCTGATCTTCCGTCAGCAGACGGACGGGCCGGACCTGGTCCTCGGGGTGCATCTGCGCTTCGGTATCGGGTTCGGGCTGCCGTCGCCGGCGGTGTCGTATCTGCCGGAGGGGCGGATCTGCTTCTGGACGGGCTGGGGTGGATCGGTGGTCGTGATCGACACCGAACGCCGGGCGGCGATCTCGTACGTGATGAACAGCATGGGCACTGGGCTGCTCGGCAGCGACCGCACGGCCCAGTACGTCAAGGCCGCTTTCGCGGCCCTGGATTGAAGGTGCTCTGATGAGATTCCCCAGTCCCCACGCCGACGTGGAGCTGCCCGAGTCGGGACTGCACGCCTACCTGTTCGCGGGTCTGGGCCCCGCCGACCTGGACCGGGTCGCGCTGGTCTCCGTGGAGTCCGGCGGGGCGCTGACATACGGGTTGTCGCGGACTCGCGTCGACGGGTTCGCCGCCGAGCTGGCGGCGCGTGGCGCCGGCCCCGGTGACACGGTGGCGCTGCTGTGTCCGAACCTGCCGGCACCGGGGACCTGGCAAGGGTCGACTCCACTGGATGCGTGTACATCGTCGACCGCATCAAGGAGCTGATCAAGTACAAGGGCTATCAGGTCGCGCCGGCCGAACTCGAGGCGCTGCTGCTGACCCACCCGCACATCACCGACGCCGCGGTCATCGGGGTGGCTGACGAGGAGGGTGAGGAGATCTCGAAGGCCTTCGTCGTCGCCGGCGATCCCGCGTTGAGCGCCGAGCACGTAACGGAGTTCGTTGCCGCGATCCCCAAGTCGTCGGCGGGCAAGATCCTGCGCAAAGAACTGAGATCCAACGAGCCCCTGTGACCAGCGGTCCGCAACATCTGCCATGATTATGACGAGTGTTATAGCGAGAGAGGTGTACTCATGTCCGAGCCGATAGTCCTGGTGGCGACGATGGTCGCGAAGCCGGGCCAGGAAGAGCTGGTCGAGAAGACGTTCAAGGCGGCCATACCCGCGGTGCACGCCGAACCCGGGTGCCTGCTGTACGCGCTGCATCGCAAGGCGGGCACCACCGGCGAGTTCGTCATGATCGAGAAGTGGGCCTCGCAGGAGGCACTGGGCGCGCACATGAAGGGCGCCGCGATGCGGGAGATCGGCGTCGCCCTGGCGCAGGCGCTGGCCGGCCCCCCGGACGCGCTCTTCCTGGAGGCGATCCCCGCCGGCGCCGCGGAGTCCGGCGCCATCTGACCGTACGCGGGCACCGGGCCGACGGACACACCCTCCGGCCCGGGATCCCCCACGCAACCGAGGAGTTTTCCCCATGAAGAGCCTGATGTTCGTCGCCCCCGGACAACTGCGCTTCGACGAGGTCGACGCCCCCACCATCGTCGAGGGCACGGACGCGCTGGTGCGTCCGCTCGCGGCGACGACGTGCGATCTCGACCACCATGTCATCGGCGACAAGACGCCGTTCTCCGGATTCGGCCCTTTCCCGATCGGTCACGAGTGCGTGGGCACGGTGGTCGAGGTCGGCCCCGACTGCACGGACGTCGCGGTCGGTGACGTCGTCGGCGTCGCGTGGCACATCGCGTGCGGCAGCTGCGCGCAGTGCAAGCTCGGGCACCCCGCCCGCTGCCTCCTCCACGGCGACGCCCAGTACGGCCTTCCGGTGAACGGGGCCTGGGGCGGGACCTTCGACGAACTCATCCGTGTTCCCTACGCGGACTTCAACCTCGCCAAGCTGCCCGCCGGGGTCGACCCCGTGCACCTGGCGTCGATCGGCGACAACCTCGCCCTCGGCTGGGAGACGGTGATGCCGACCGTCGCCGGTATCACCGACCCGAAGATCGCTGTCTTCGGCGGGACCGGTTCCATCGGGTTGTACTGCGTCGACGTCGCGGTCCACTGCGCCGGCGCCCGCACCGTGTACTACGACGACGACCCGGTCAGGATGAAGGTCGCCGAGCAGCTCGGCGCCGAGGTCCACGACATCCACGGCAAGCGCGAGAAGGACTTCCACCTCGCCGTGGACGCCAGCTGCAACCCGGAGCGGCTGCGCAAGGCACTGCTGTCGGTCATGCCCGAGGGGTACGTCAACAGCGTCGGCATCTACTTCGACGAGGTCCAGCTCCCCCTGCTCGCGCTGTATCAGCGTGGAGTCCACTTCCACAACGGCAAGGGCCACGCACGGCCGAACATGACACCGACCCTGGAGGCGGTCGCCGCCGGCACGCTCCACCCCGAGCTGGTCACCAGCGGAATCTACGGGTGGGACGAGATCCCCGACGTGCTGACCTCCGACCGGGCCGGCCACAAGCCGATCTTCGTCCTGGAGAACTGAGCTATCGAGGCCGCCGGCCCTGTCGCGGATTGCACCGCTCGAATTGCCGACGTCGAGATGATCGGCGGCCCGTACGAGCGGTGCGGATCGCTCAGCGGGCGCGGACCTCGTGCGTCCACGGACCGGAATGCCGCCACAGAGGCGCTCTCTCCTTCGCAATCGTGTCAAAAGGGTGCCGGGGCGGTCTGGCGGGACCTCGGTCCCGCCACCGGGTCCGGCCGGACATAGCCCGCCGAGATCAAGGCCAAGGTCAGACGGGCACTACTTCGCCCGGCTCCGCATGCCGATCACCGACAGCAACTCCGGCTTCTCGGCGGACTCGCTTCCCGGCTCGGCCGAGTAGCCCAGGATGCGCAGGCCACTGCCGTCCACCCGGAGCACGTTGCAGTCCAGCGTCAGCAGGCCCACCTGCGGATGGTCGACCGCCTTGTGGGGGACTTCCGGACTGCCGACGACGCCCGCTCCTGCGCGCAACTCGGGGACCATGCCGATCTCCAAGGCGCGCTGTTCCTCCTGGGTGTGCCGGGCCCGGGTGGGCGCCCCCAGGAACACGCCCCACGCCCCGTTGCGTTCGAAGCCTCGTGGGTGGGGCAAGAGCTGTTCGTCGTCCGAGGTCGCGGCGATGATCGAGGGGCTGCTGCGGCACTGCGCCGACGCCGAGATCGAGTCCATCGCATCGTCTTCCGGTGCTTGGTGATGAGCACTTCCAGGTCCTCGGGGCCGCAGATCTTCACCATGCCGGTTCCCGGAAACTTGCTCTTGTCGGCCAGGAGCACCACCTTGTCACCAGCAGCATTCATGGCGCGTCGGGCAACTCCCGGCGAGCGCGTCACGATGCGCCCCCATCGGCGGATCGGGAACAGCAAGATCAGTACGGCCTGCGGCCTGCGCCATGCCTCCGAGCGCGATGACCCCGGCGTGTTCCAGGGCTCGCCCGACGCTCGTGGGCAGAGTGATGGTCACCAGCATGCTGCCGACCGTCGTCGCTGCGACGATCCCAGCGGTCGATCCGAGGGACCACGCCATCCCCGCGGCAAAGGCCCCTACGGCCAGCAGCGGGAGGAACGTCATGAGTCGCCCCGCTGCCAGGTAGCCCACGAAGGTGCTGAGCGCCAGACCCGCGCCCGCGCCGAGCGCGATCACCTTGCGCGGACGCCAGGTGCGCTGGAAGGTGGCCGCACCCGCGAAGTAGGCACCGAGGGCGGCGGACGCGGCGTACGCAGGGGAGATCAGCCACAGCGCCGGCCCGATGACGAGCGCCGCCCCAGCAGCCGTACGCAGCGCGAGCATGAGCTCCAGCCGCGTCTCCTCGATCGTGAGCCCGGATCGCACGACCTCCCCGAAGGTCCGCAGCCACCTCACTCATGTGAGCCTAGGCGGCCGCGTACCGGCTGAAGAAGGGGTGACGGGCCTGCCCTACCGGGACAACGCCCGCCCCGTCATCACCATGATCAACCCGCCGGCGCACATCGCGCTGCTGGTTGTGCCGGTATCGGTTCACTTCGAGGGCTGGTCGCCGTGGTCGTCTTGGAGCGTGTGACGACGTTCCTGTTCGCGCTTGGAGTAGGCGGCTGCCCGGATCGCATCGTCGCTCTCCAAGCCTGATCCCAGCGCGCCGCCCACGGTGGCGACCGAAGCGACGAACCAGGACAGCGTCAAGTACTCCTCGGCGTCCAGTGGGGTTCGTGTCACGGAAGCGAACGCTTGGTCGTTGAGGATGAACAGCGCCCACACCCAGTTGATGACCATCAAACCCACGTAGCAGACGAGCACCCCGATACCCACGGTCACGACCGTCGAGGCGTTGTACAGCCGCGCCCTCTGCCTCGCCTCCGGCGAGCTCTCTGTTGATCGATGCCACAGCTCCGCGTCTATGATCAGCCAGCCGATCATGATCGCGACAGATCCGACCGTGGCAATCACGAGGCGTGGCGTGCTGAGGGACGCGGCCAGGGTCCAGACGGTGGAGTTCACGGTGGCGACTGCTCCCGTGGCGAGTGCGGCCGCCAGGGCTTTCGACAAGCCCGGCACCAACCGCCACGGCCGGTTGGCGCGGACCATACCGGCGAGCACTCGCAGGTAACCGCGCGGCCCGCTGACGACGTACCGAAGATCGTCGGTCTCCTTCTCACCGGTCGGGCCCGGATGAATAGGCGCGAGACGATTGACGAAGGGCCCCAGAAGCGGCTGACTTCGTGGAGGTCCTTCAGCTCCAGTGGTTTGCGGACCCGCCAAGCCAAGCACGGCTTCTTCGACGGCCCGCCGGGCCCTCGTCTGCAGCCGCAGGCCTCCCAGTGAAGGAAGAGAGAGCAGCGCCAAGCCGTGTTCGTGATTCAGATGCACAGCGAGCCTGCGCCCGTGTGAGTGCAGCGGAAGGTCGGTGAGGGCCACGACGATGTCCCAGTTCTCCGCACTCCCTCGGTCCATGATCCGGCGCATCAAGGTGGGCGGGTCCTCCGCCCCAGAGGTAAAGGGCTCACTGACCACCTCGACGTCGAACCGTCGCCCCTGGCCCGACTTGTCGGCGAGCCGAGCAGAGAGTGTCCGGGCCATACGCTGCGCGATCTCCGTCGGCGCGTCCGGATCCGCCAGGAGAGCCACGACCGTAACGCCCTGAGACGACACCCGCATGACTGGACCCTCTCGTCGGCTGCCCCGCGATCCCAAGTGCCCACAGACGCCGCCGAGGTAACGTCGACGCCGCGTGACACGCTGGCCTGCGCCTGCAGGCGCAGGTGCAGGTGGTACGGCCGGATGTCCTGGCATCGCCCTGGCACGCACCGCACGCCGCGCCACCGACCACCCCGCTTTCCGTGTCCGGCCCGGGAGCCGGAGTCCGGCCAGCCCTGCCACGCGGGTCTTCCCAGAACGCCTGCGAGGCACAGCGCTACGTCCTGCCCGGCGTCTGGGCGGCTGGTGGGCGGGATGGGCGCGCAACCGGCCCTGGCTGCTGCTCACCAGCCTCTCCGGAGCGCTCTCTGGCCCTGCTGTCGGTCCGCACGCCCGTCCGACCCCCCGGGGCAGTCGGACGCATGGGCCTGGCAGGGCAAAACAGGGAGGCTAATTGGGCCCGACATACGCATGCGTTCGCGCGCCCCCGTCGGCCAGGCTGACTGGGAAGCCCAGGGGCCGGGAGCCGGCCGGCTCCCGCAGCCGGAGGTTGCCGTCATGACCGTGATGTCCATCGCCAGATTCGAGAGGTTCTTTCGCGCGGCCGCAGGACTGAACGTCGACAAGAACGATCTCAAGCGCTACAGCGACTTCGTCGACGCCAAGCTCTACGATCTGCTGACCGTCGCCCAGGCCACTGCCAAGGCCAACGGGCGCGACATCATCCAGACCTGTGACTTGCCGATCACGAAGGGCCTGCAGGAGAGCATTCACCACTTCCGGAAGATCGACCAGGACGTAGAACTCAAGCCGATCCTGGAACAGCTCGCCACTCATCCCGCTCTGGACCGCGCACCCGATGAGGAGACCGAGGCGGCCTATCCGGACATCGTCGGCGGACTCAGCCTGGCCCTTGCCCAGAGCTTCAAGATTTTCCACCCCGACCTGAAAAACCCCCAGACCCAGCACTGGGACGAGGCCCGAGCCGTCTTCGACCTCCTGCTGTGAGCGGAAGCTGGCCGAGACCGCGGCGGGTCCCGCCGGGTGCTGGAGCAGAAGGCAAGCCCCAGCCCTCCAGGC
>NZ_JBHUQX010000009.1:0-49834 GCF_042674225.1 Streptomyces sp. NPDC056948 | reverse complement strand
CTAGTCGCTCTCTTCGGTGCGGTGCTCGGTGGACTCGCGTCCGGCGTCGCTGTCGCGGTCGCCGGGCGCACGGGGCGCCTCTTCGGCGTCGCGTCCGGCGGTGGCGAAGGCGGCGAGACCGGAGAACGACGCGTCCGGTGGGGTGGCGGAGACGGTGCTCCGGTCCGTCCGCTCGGCCTCCCTGGGCTCGGCCGCTTCGCTCCGCTTACTGCGGCGCCGGGGCAGTCCGCCGGGTGTGGTCTCCCCCCCGGCCTCGGCCGGGGCGTCCGGTGCCGGTGCGGTGACCGTCTCGCGGACCGGGGCCGCCATGGCGGTACGGACCTCGGGGGCGGCGGGCGCGGCCGGTGCGGCGGCAGCGGGCAGCGGGCTGAAGTACTTGTGCGGAACCACGACCACCACGGAGGTGCCGAGCCACGGGGAGTCCGCGAAGGTGACGCGGATGCCGTAGCGACGTGCGAGGGCACCGACGACGCGCAGACCGATGTTCGCGTCCTCGGTGATGCCGCCGAGACCCGCTCCGGGAGCGGTGCCCGCGAGGGCGTGCTCGGCCTCGCGCTTCTTCTCCTCGCTCAGGCCCTTGCCGGAGTCCTGGATCTCGATGCCGACGCCGTTGGGCACCTCCTTGCCGGATATGAGCACCGGCTCGGTGGGCGGCGAGTAACGGGCCGCGTTGTCGAGAAGGTGGGCGAAGATCAGCGTGAGGTGGTCCACGAGACCGCCGTCGACGCCGAGTTCGGGCAGGTGGCGGACCTGGATCCGGTGGAAGTCCTTGATCCGGCCGATGCCGCCGCGCGCCACGCTGAGCAGTCGCTGCGGCTCCTGCCACTGCCGGCCGGGCCGGTCGGAGCCGCCGAGCACACCGATGCTGGCGGCGAGACAGTCGGCGGGGCCGATCTCCTGGTCGAGCTCCATCAGGCCCCGGGCGACGGCCGGCAGCCTGCCGTGCTCGCCCTGCATCTCGTGCAGGCGGCCGCGGAGCTTGCTGGTCAGCACGTGGATGCGGTTGCCGATGCTGATGACGGCCTGCTCGGCGGAGGTGGAGCGGTCGAACTCCGACTCGAGGCCGATCAGGGCGGTGCGCAGCACCTTGCGCAGCTCGGCCTGGAGGTCGGAACTGACCTTGGCGCACTGGTTGACGGTCGGCAGGACGTCGTCGATGGCGTCACCGGAGCGCAGCGCCTCCATCGCGGAGGGCAGTTGCTCGTCGGCGAGCCGGGCGACCGCGGCGAGCTGGTGGGAGAGCTGCTCCTGCCAGACCTCGGCCTGGTCGGCGAGTTGGGCCTCGTAGGACGTGGCCTGCTCGGTCAGCCGTTCCTCGTAGGCCCGGGAGGTGTCGGAGAGCTGCGTCTCGTACGTGGCGCTCTGGTCGGCCAGGCGCCGCTCGTAGGTCGCGTTCTGCTCGGTGAGCTGGGACTCCAGGGTGGCGCGTTCGGCGGAGAACTTCCGTTCCAGGCCCGCCACATGCTGCTGCCACTGCTGGTTGTGCTCGGCCTGCGTGGTCCGGAAGGAGTTCTCCGTCCGGTGCAGTTGTGCCCGGGTGCGCAGCAGCAGGCGTACGCACACGGCACTGGCCGCCGTCGCCGCGAGACCGGCGACGGCCGCGGTTATTCGCTCCGAGCTCATGAAGGTGGCGGCAACGGTCCCGCCTCCCAAGCTCAGCGGCATCAACCACCAGCTGTACCAGGCGACAGGGGCCCGCGCCGCCGGTGGCGGAGTGGCGAGTTCCATCTGCATCCTTCGAACAAACACGATCGAACAGGGGGGGTGTGGATCGCACTCATGAGTACGCACCGCGAGTCGACCGGACGCGATCGCGTCAACTCGCAGCGCCGTTCGGAACCTTATCGGGTTTAGACCCGAAAGGATCAACTCGTCGCCCTGCGGACGTGAGGGTTCCGTCACGCTCCGACAGAAGGAAACACGTCGACAAATGTCCATACCAGCCTGCGGAGTTGACCGGGGAATGGCCACACGCGGTCGGCAAACGGTCAGCGGGCGGTCTGGAAGGTGCGGCGGTACGCCTGCGGGGACACCCCGATCGCCGCGTGGAGATGCTGGCGCAGGGACGCGCCCGTCGCGAAGCCGACCCGGCCGGCGATCTGGTCCACCGAGAGGTCGCTGGACTCCAGCAGGTGCCGGGCCCGGACCACGCGCTGCTGGATGAGCCAGCGGCCGGGGCTGAGGCCCACCTCGTCGTGGAAACGGCGGGCGAAGGTGCGCTGGCTCATCCGGGCGTGACCGGCGAGGTCGGCCAGGGTGAGCGGTTCGCCGAGGCGTTCCAGGATCCAGGCGCGGGTGGCCGCGGTGCTCGCGGCGCCCTGTTCGGGGACGGGCTGTTCGATGTACTGGGCCTGGCCGCCGTCCCGGAACGGCGGGACCACGCAGCGGCGCGCGACGGTGTTGGCCAGGTGGCTGCCGTGGTCCTTGCGGACCAGGTGCAGGCAGATGTCCACGCCGGAGGCGGCTCCGGCGGAGGTGAGGAAGGGGTGGTCGTCGACGAACAGCACGTCCGGGTCGAGGTCGACGAGCGGGAACATGCGCCGGAACCGGTCGGCGACCTGCCAGTGGGTGGTCGCCCTGCGCCCGTCGAGGAGCCCGGCGGCGGCGAGGACGAAGGCGCCGGTGCAGATGGAGACGATGCGCGTCCCCGGCCGGATGAGCGCGAGGGCGGCGAGGACGTCGTCGGGCACCTCGTCGGTCAGGTGGGCCGGCGCGACGGGCGCGATCACCACCGTGCCGGCCGTGGCCAGGACCTCGGGGCCGTGCTCCACGGTGACGCCGAAGTCCGCGTTGGTGCGCACCGGACCGCCGTCGACCGAGCAGGTCAGCACCTCGTACCGGCCGTCGGCGGCGCCGAGGATCCGGCTGGGGATGCCCAGCTCGAAGGGGTACACGCCGTCCAGGGCCAGGACCACCACTCGTTCGCGTCGCATGGCACGATCCTATCGAAGGTTGGCAATCTTGCCATTGGCGCGTGGGGCGCGAACCGGCACGCTTGATCACCATGAGCACACAGAACACGATGCGAGCCATCAGCCAGGACGTCCTCGGCGGTCCCGAGGTCCTCAAGGAAGTGGAAGTCGAGCGCCCGGCACCGGGGCCGAACCAGGTGCTGGTCCGGGTGCGGGCCGCCGGGGTCAACCCGACCGACTGGAAGCACCGCGCGACCGGCGGCTTCCTGGGCGACGCGCCCTTCGTCCTCGGCTGGGACGTCTCCGGGGAGGTGGAGGCGGTCGGCATCGGCGTCGTGGCCTTCGCGCCCGGTGACGAGGTCTTCGGCATGCTGCCGTATCCGTACGGGCACGGCTCGCACGCGGAGTACGTCATCGCTCCGGTCCGCGCCCTCACCCGCAAGCCGGCCGGCATCGACCACGTCCAGGCGGGCGCGCTGCCGCTGGTCTCGCTCACCGCGTGGCAGGCGCTGGTCGAGCACGCGGACGTGCGGCCCGGGCAGCGGGTGCTGATCCACGCCGCCGCGGGCGGGGTCGGGCATGTGGCGGTGCAGATCGCCAAGGCGCGGGGCGCGTATGTGATCGGCACCGCGAGCGCGGGCAAGCACGAGTTCCTGCGCGGGCTCGGCGTGGACGAGACGGTGGACTACCGGGAGACGGACTTCACCGAGGCCGTGAAGGACGTCGACGTCGGCCTGGACACGATCGGCGGCGACAACGCCCTGCGCTCACTGCGTGTCCTGCGCCCCGGGGGTGTCGTGGTCTCGATCCTCCCGGGCGGCTCGAACGAGTTCTACGAGGAGGCCGAGCGGCTCGGCGTACGGGGGCTCCGCATGCTCGTGGACGCCGACCGCGGCGACATGCGGGCGATCGCGGAGCTCGCCGAGACGGGCCGGCTCCGCGCCACGATCGCCGGCACCTTCCCGCTGTCCGCCGCCGCGCAGGCCCACGCCTCGGGCGACACGGGCCGTACGACGGGGAAGCTGGTGCTGGTGAACGACTGAGCGGGGCGGCCGGGCAGGATCACCCGCCCGGCCCAGCAGTCGGCGTCAGAACGTCAGCACCGGCTTGATGGTCTTGCCCGACTTCATGTCCTGGACCGCCCGGTCGATGTCCCCGAAGGGGTACGTGCTGATCAGGCGGTGCAGCGGCAGGCGGCCCTCCTTCACCAGGCGGACCAGGGCGGGGATCATCGTCTGGGTCTCGCTGTCGCCGAGGGTGAGGCCGACGATCCGTTTGCCGCCGAGCAGGCCGTTGACGTCCAGGGCGACCTCGGTGCCGAAGGGCGGGGCGCCGACGACGACCAGGGTGCCGCGGGCGGCGAGCGCGTCGACGCCCTGGCGCAGGACGCCGACGTTGCCCGTGGTCTCCACGACACCGTCCGCGCCCTGGCCGCCCGTGATGCCGGCGAGGGCCTCGGCCAGGTCCTCCCGGCTCGTGTCGACGGTGTGCGTGGCGCCCAGCTCCGTGGCCAGCGACAGGCGTTCGGCGACCCGGTCGACGGCGACGATCCTCGTGGCCGGGGTGAGCGCCGCCGCCATCACGGCCGACAGGCCGACCGCTCCGGCGCCCAGGACGACGACCGTGCCGCCCGTGTCGGGCTTCAGCACGTTCCAGACGGCGCCCACACCGGTCTGTACGCCGCAGCCCAGCGGGGCGATCGACTCCAGCGGCACGTCCGGGTCGACCTTGACCAGGCTGCGCTCGTCGGCCAGTGCCCGCTCGGCGAAGGAGGACTGGCCGAAGAAGTGGCCGCCCAGGGCCTCGCCGTCCCGGCTGATGGTGTTCGACCCGTCGGCGCGGCTGCCGCCGAGCAGGTTCAGCGGCAGCCAGGTCGCGCAGTACGCGGGGTGCCCGCCGCGGCAGTTGCGGCAGTCGCCGCAGGAGGTGAAGGAGAGCAGGACGTGGTCGCCGGGCGCGACGCCGGTGACGGCGGGGCCGACGGCCTCGACGACGCCCGCGCCCTCGTGGCCGAGGACCCCGGGCAGCGGGAAGGGCAGTCCGCCGCTCGCCACCCCGAGGTCGGTGTGGCACAGGCCGGTGGCGACCATGCGGACCAGCGCTTCGCGCGGGCCGGGTTCGTCGAGGACGACGTCGGAGAGGGTGAAGGGCGCGCCGCCGGACTCGACGACCGCGGCACGGGTGGTGGTGGGCATCGCAATGGCTCCTTGACGGTGTCTCAGCCGAGCGAGACGACGACGGACTTGACCTTGGTGTAACCGGCGAGGGCCTCGGGCCCGTACTCGCGGCCGTAGCCGGAGTCCTTCACACCGCCGAAGGGCACGGCGGGGTCGAGCATCGCCCAGTCGTTGATCCAGACGATGCCGGCCTGGAGCCGGTCGGCGACCCGGTGGGCGCGGGCGAGATGACTGGTCTGGACGCCCGAGGCCAGGCCGTAGGGCGTGGAGTTGGCGAGGGCGACGGCCTCGTCCTCGTCGTCGAAGGGCTGCACGGTGAGGACCGGGCCGAAGATCTCCTCCTGGATCACACGGGAGTCGTTCGACAGGTCGGCGATGACGGTGGGCTTGTAGTAGTAGCCGCCGTCCAGGTCGAGCCGCTCGCCGCCGCAGACGATGTTGGCGCCCTCCTTGCGGGCCAGGGCGACGTACTCCTCGACCTTCTTCAGGTGCTTCTCGGCCGCCATCGGGCCGATGACCGTGGCCGGGTCGCGCGGGTCGCCGATGGGCACGCCGGGCACGGCCTCGGCGAGGATGCCGAGCAGCGTCGTGTACACCGAGCGTGCCACCAGCAGGCGCGGGCCGCCCATGCAGAACTGGCCGGTGTTGAAGACGAAGCCCTTGATGACCGCGCCGACCGCCTTCTCCAGGTCGGCGTCCTCGAAGACGATGTGGGCGGCGTTCCCGCCGAGCTCCATCGTGACGGGCTTGAGCGCCTCGCCGGCGACGCTCGCCACGTGCCGACCGATCGCGGTGGAGCCGGTGAAGGCGACCTTGTCGACGCCGCGGTGGCGCAGCAGTGCTTCGCCGGCCACGGGGCCGCTGCCGGTCACGACGTTGACCACGCCGTCCGGTACGCCCGCCTCCTGGAAGAGGCGGGCCATGTACAGGGCGCTGAGCGGGGTCTCGTCGGCGGGCTTGTGGACGACGGTGTTGCCGGCCGCGAGCGCGGGGCCGAGCTTGGAGCCGGCGAGGATCAGCGGGAAGTTGAACGGGGTGATCGCGGCGACCACGCCGAGCGGCTCGCGCCTGGTGTAGGCGAGGGCGTTCATGGGGGTGTCGCGCAGGGCGCCGTCCTGGCTCTGTGCGAGGTTCGCGAAGTACTCGTAGTCGTTGGCCGCGTTCGTCACGTCGACGGCGCCGCACAGCGTGATCGGCTTGCCGACGTCGAGGCTCTCCAGGGCGGCCAGCTCGTCGGCGTTCTCGCGGATCAGCCGGGCGACGCGGTGCAGCACCCGGCCCCGTTCGCGGCCGCTCAGTCCGGACCAGGCACCGTCGTCGAAGGCCTCGCGGGCGGCGCGTACGGCCGCGTCGACATCGGCGGGGCCCGCCTCCGCGACGGTGGTGAGGACCGTGCCCCGGGACGGGTCGACCACCTCGGTACGCGCCCCGTCGGCGGCCTCGCGCCACCGGCCCCCGATGAACAGCTGTCCGGGTTCCCTCTCGAAGGTGGTCATCGCCGCTCCCCAGCGTTGTCGCCAAGTTTTCAACAAACAGGATTCCTGTTGGTTCGCAGTCTCTTTACAGACAGGTTTCCTGTCAATGCTCTAGCCTGCGTCCATGCTCGACACACAGGTGACCAAGGCGCCCCCTTCCCTGCTCTACATGGTCAAACAGGTGGAGCTCGTCGTGCGCTCCCACCTGGACGAGCTGGTCAGGCCCTCCGGGATCACCGCTCTTCAGTACACCGCGCTCACCGTCCTGGAGCGACACGACGGACTGTCGGCGGCCCAGCTCGCGCGCGACTCCTTCGTCACCGCGCAGTCCATCGCCGATCTCGTCCGCTCCCTGGAGGGCCGCGGATTGGTACGCCGGGAGCGCAACCCCCGCAACCGACGCGAGCTGCTGATCCTGCTCACCGGCGATGCCCGGGAGCTGCTCGCCCGGCACGCCGGGCCCGTCCGGGAGCTGGAGGAGCGGATGGTGCGCGACCTCACGGCACACCAGACCGAGCAGTTCCGCCAGGCCCTCATCAAGGCCTGGCATGCCCTGTCATAGCCCGGAGCGCACGCCTGGAATCGCGCCCGCGCTCACGCCCGCGCACTCCCCCGCGCGAACCTCGGCCAACTCGCCTGCAATTCAGAGACATATGTCAATCGAACATGCTCAAATTCACTCGTTGGAGGGTAACTTGCGGGGCGGGGAACGGTTTTGAGGACCGTGGCCCCTCCCCACGCACGGAGCAGGCTGGAGGCGATCTCGTCGTGCGGCAGGAACCTGCACCGCTCACCCGGCATCTGCGCGTCCGACAGGAACGGGGACACACCGTGCTGGAGTTCCGCGGCGAGATCGACCTCGCCGCGGCCACGGAGATCGCCCCGCACCTGGACCGGGAGACGAACCGCCGCGCCGCCCGGGTCGTGATCGACCTCAGCCGGATCGAGTTCTTCGACTGCTCGGGTTTGCGGCTGCTGTACCGGGCCAGGAGCCGGGTCCTCGACCGGGACGGTCATGTGCTCCTCGTCTGCGCCCACCCCCTGACCCTGCGGGTCCTGCGCATCACCGGCCTGTCCCGGCTGCTGCCGCCGCAGCCGACGCTGGAAGCGGCCCTGGAACAGCCGGAGGCCACGTCCGGCTCGGTGTGACGCCCGGGCACACCGTCCGTCGTTACTTCCGTCCTTCCGTACGTCCTTTCCTGTCCGTGTGCGCCCTTTCGTGCTTCCGCCGAAGTCGTCCCATCCTCAACCGGCCGGTCTGGCAGGGGATGTGGCGGGCATCCGGACAGTAGGAAGGAGGGCCGTCGCATGACGACTCCCGTCAAGCGCCTCCCCAGGCGCATGCCCGGCTGGGCCAAGGTGGTGGCCGCGCTCGTCCTGGTGCTCGTCGTGTTCTTCGCCGGGATCCGGCTCAGCGTGATCCCTGGCCTGAAGGACCTGTTCGGCACCGACACCCACGACCGGTCCGGCCCCGCGCTGCTGAAGTCCATCCAGGACATCAGCCGTTATGACGCCGCCTCCGGCAACTTCCAGGTCGTCGTGGACCTGGAGAAGGACGCCCGGTTCCTGCCCGACGCGATCCGCGGCACCCGCACCCTGTACGTCGGGGCGGGGACCGTCGACGCCTACGTCGATCTGGGCAAGGTCGGCGAGAACGACGTGCGGGTCAACGGCGACCGCACGTCCGCCACGCTCCGGCTGCCCCATGCGCAACTGGGCAAGCCCGCCCTCGACCCCGACCGCTCCTACGCCGTCTCCAAGCAGCGCGGTCTCTTCGACCGCCTCGGCGACCTCTTCTCGGACAACCCCAACGGCGAACAGGCCGTACAGAAACTCGCGGTACGGCACATCGGCGACGCGGCGAAGGAGAGCGAACTGACCGCACGCGCCGAGAAGAACGCCACCGGCATGCTCGAAGGCCTGCTGCGGTCCCTGGGCTTCAAGGAGGTGCGCGTGTCGTACGGGAACTGATCAGCCGCCGAGTACCTGTGGGCAGGGCGGAGTGCCCCGGCGGAACGCGGGCAACAGTGGCTGGGAACGATCCCCGGCGGCATCGTCGCCACGCCCGTGGGTAACCGCCCTGTCACACAGGGAAGTTGAAGACTGGAGGAGCGTATGGCCAGTGCAGCCTCACGTCCCCGTTCCGCCGGGTCCGGGAGCGAGCGACATCCGCTGCCGCTGCCCGTCCGGCTGCTGGCGATGCTGTGCGCCTTCACGTTCATGGTCGCCTTCGCCGTGGTGCTGGCGCGGCTGACCCTGCAGCCCTCGCCCGCCTCGGAGGCGCTGACCCACACCAACCTGCAGCCGGGCGATTCCCTGAAGGCCTATCTCGACCAGCCGGAACTGCGGGACGCCTTCCGGCAGATCGGCGGCAACATCCTGCTCGGCGTCCCCTTCGGCATCCTCGTGCCCGTCGTGGCGCCGCGCACGCGCGGCATTCTGCGTGTCCTGCTGATGACCGCGATCGTGATGCTGCTGGTGGAGTTCGCCCAGGGTGCCCTGGTCACCGGCCGCGCCTTCGACATCGACGACGTCATCCTCAACACGACGGGCGCGCTGATCGGCTATCTGCTCCTGGGCCGGCGTCTGAGCCGGGCGGTCCACGCGCGCAAGCCCCGGCGTGGCCGGGCGGGCAGGAAGCCGTCGACCGAGAAGGCTTAGTGCAAGGTCCAGGTGTACTTGTCGCCGCCCACCCAGCGGACCACGTCCGGATCGTCCATGTCGTGGACCGTGATACCGAACGCGGCCGCGGCCGTCAGTACGTCGGTGGCGGCCTTGGCCTCCCCGACCACCTGGCCGTCGATCTCCACGATCCGGAACGGCGGTGTGCCCGGCTGCACCCCGAGCACCATGATCCGCGGGTGGGATATGTACGGACTCGCACTTTCGGTCATGCCTCGAGGGTAGAGCGCAACCGGCGGCAGCGCGGGGTTCAGCCCGTCGTGCGGCCCGCCGGGCGCTGGGGAACCCTTGAGGTGGAGGTGGCCATGGATCCTGTCGAGGCACTGGACCGGATCGCCTTCCTGCTGGAGCGGTCCCTGGCACCGACGTACCGCGTGCGCGCCTTCCGCACGGCGGCCCGGGTGCTGAAGGAGCTGGGCGACGACGAGGTGCGCCGGCGGGCGGCGGACGGTTCGCTGGAGTCGCTCAAGGGCGTCGGTCCGAAGACCGCGCAGGTGGTGCGGGAGGCGCTGGCCGGGGAGGAGCCCGGCTATCTGCGCACACTGGAGGGCGAGGCGACGGAGCGGCCCGCCGTGGAGGGCGGCGAGCGGCTGCGGGAGCTGCTGCGCGGGGACTGCCATCTGCACTCCGACTGGTCGGACGGCGGCAGCCCGATCGAGGAGATGGGCCGGGCCGCGGCGGCGCTGGGCCACGAGTGGGCGGCGCTGACCGACCACTCGCCGCGCCTGACGGTGGCGCGTGGCCTCACGGCCGGACGGCTGCGGGAGCAGTTGGACGTGGTGGCGGAGCTGAACGGGACCTGGGCGCCGTTCCGGCTGCTGACCGGCATCGAGTGCGACATCCTCGAGGACGGCACGCTCGACCAGGAACCCGAGCTGCTGGACCGGCTCGACGTCGTGGTGGTGTCGGTGCACTCCAAACTGCGTATGGACGCCCGGTCGATGACCCGGCGGATGGTGGCCGCCGTACGTGATCCGCACTCCGACGTGCTCGGGCACTGCACGGGGCGGCTGGTGACCGGGCGGGGGCGGCCCGAGTCGGAGTTCGACGCGGACGAGGTGTTCGCGGCCTGCACGGAGACCGGCACGGCCCTGGAGATCAACAGCAGGCCGGAGCGGCTCGACCCGCCGCGGCGGCTGCTGCGCCGGGCGGTGGACGCGGGGGTGCTGTTCTCCGTCGACACCGACGCGCATGCGCCGGGGCAGCTCGACTGGCAGATCAACGGGTGTGCGCGGGCGGAGGAGTGCGGGGTGCCGCCGGAGCGTGTGGTGACGACGTGGTCCCTTGAGGAGCTGCTGGCCTGGACCCGCGAACGGCGGGTGCCGTCCGGCGTGGCGGGCGGCTGACGTGGTACCCGGGCGTGCCGGAGAGAAAGGGACCGCACCTATGGGAAGCGCGGAACGGGCGGCCGTGTTCGACGTCGACGGCACGCTGGTCGACACCAACCACCTGCACGTCGTGGCGTGGTGGGAGGCCTTGCGGCAGGCGGGCCACCAGGTGCCGACGCACGCCGTTCACCGGGCCGTGGGCCTGCCCTCCACCGACCTCGTCGCCCATCTGCTGGGAGACAGCCGCGACAAGGACCAGGACGCCGGCATCAGCGCCGCCCACAAGGCGCTGTACGGGCAGTACGTCGACCGGCTGGCCGCGCTGCCGGGTGCCGGGCCGCTGCTGCGACGGCTGCACCGTGAGGGCTGGGCGGTGGTGCTGGCCACCTCGGCGGGCGGCGCCGAGCTGAGCGCGCTGCGCCGGGCCCTCGACGCGGACGACGCCATCACCGCCACGGCGAGCGCCGACGACGTCGACGCGGGCAAGCCGGCCCCCGAGCCGGTCGAGCACGCCCTGGAGCTGGCCGGGGTGCCGGCGGAGCGGGCGGTCTTCGTCGGCGACACCGTGTGGGACATGCTCGCGGGCAGCCGCGCCGGGGTGCGCTGCGTGGGCGTGCTGTGCGGCGGCATCCCGCGCACCGACCTGGAGAAGTCCGGCGCGGACGCGGTCTACGCCGACCCCGCGCACCTGCTGTCCTCCCTCCGCGGCAGCCCGCTGGCATGAGACCGGCATGAGGCGGCGTGAAACCCCCGGTCACGCGGATACTCGCAGCGCATGACGCGACTGAGGGGTGCGGTACGGCGGACGGCTCGGGCCTTCCGCCCGGGGACGGACAGAGGCACGTCGGCCGATGAGGGGCTGGGAAGGATCCGCGTGCTGGAGCAGGACGTGCGCGGATCACGGCCGGTGGACTCCGTGCGGCGGGAGACGCGGGCCGCCTGGGACGCCCTGCGAGCCGCCTGGAAGGGGCCCGGGCGGGAACGCGATCTGGTCGTCCAGTCGCTCAAGGCCGCCGCGGCGGCGGTGCTCGCCTGGGTGGTGGGCGGCGTCTGGATGGGAGACCCGCTCGCGCTGATGGCGCCGTGGGTGGCGCTGGTGCTGGTGCAGGCCACCGTCTACAGCTCGCTGGTGCAGGGCGCGCGGCAGTTCGGGGCGATCTGCGTCGGCACCGTGCTGGCCTCGGCAGCACAGGCGCTCACCGGCGACACGACGGGCGCGCTCGCCCTGTCCGTCCCGGTGCTGATGCTGCTCGCGAACTGGTCGCGCTTCGGCGACCAGGGCATCTACGCGGCGACCACCGCCCTGTTCACCCTCACGGCGGGCTCCGTGAGCATGGCCGGAGTCGGGCACCGTGTGGGGCAGGCGGCACTGGGCGCCGTCATCGGCGTCACGGTCAACGCGCTCGTCCTGCCGCCAGTCCATCTGCGGGACGTACGGGAGAACCTGGCGGCCCTCGCCCGGGAGGCGGGCGACGTCCTGCGCACCGTCGCCGCCGATCTGCGCGAGGGCGAGTGGGACGCGCAGACCGCCGCCGGCTGGCTCAGCGCGTCGTCCCGGCTGGACCACCGCCTGGAGGCGCTGCGCTCGGCGCGCCGGTGGAGCATGGAGAGCCTGCGCCTGACCTACGGCCCCTTGCGGCGCCTGCACCGTGTGCCGCACGGGGGCGCTTTGCCGCCGGTGGACGAGGACGAGCGGTTCGGCCGGGTCACCGGGCACGTGGCCGCGCTGACCCGGGCCCTGGCGGTGTCCGTGGACGACAACCGGACGCCCGCCCCGCCCGAGGGCCCGGCCCTGGACGCGTACGCGCGTCTGCTGGAGCTGATCGGGGAAGCCTGCCACACCGAGGCCGACAGTCTGCTCGACGGCAGCGTGCGGCCCCGTCCGGACAAGGAGACCGAGGAGGCGATGCGGGCGCTGCACCAGGAACTGCAGGAGAAGCTGCGCCGGCACGCAGGGGAGGGGGCCGCGCACACGGCGGTCCTGGGCACGCTGGTGCTCCAGGCGGAGAACCTGTGGGCCGAGACCGTTCCGGACGACCGGGGGCAGTGACACACCTCACCGGACAGGGCGTCCGGGCGTGGAACACCCAGAGATGGTTGCCCGTTGAACAAGGTGTGGGTCCGCGCCCACACTCCTGAGCCGCCCCGGCCGTGATTCCCCCGTCCGGCCGGGGCTTCCCTCTGCCGACGCCCGTGGCCCCGCCCACGTGCAATCCGCGCGCCCCCCGGGTACTCGGTCACCGCTCGCGGAACCACGCGGCCGAGAGGAGCGGAAGGTGAGCAGCGGAACGGGCAAGCGGATCGTCGTCACGGGCGCCACCGGCAATGTGGGCACCAGCCTGGTGCGCCTCCTCTCCGAGGATCCGGAGGTCGCCTCCGTGCTGGGCCTGGCCCGGCGGATCCCCGACTGGTCGCCGCCGAAGACGGACTGGTCCGCGGTCGATCTGGCCTTCGCGGAGTCCGACCTCGTCGAGCGGTTCACGGACGCCGACGCGGTCGTCCATCTGGCCTGGGCGTTCCAGCCGACGCACGACCCGGCGAAGACCTGGCGCACGAACGTGCTCGGCAGCATGCGAGTGTTCGAGGCGGTGGTCGCCGCGGGGGTGCCGACGCTGGTGCACGCCTCGTCGGTCGGCGCGTACTCGCCGGGTCCCAAGGACCGGACGGTGGACGAGTCATGGCCGACGCACGGCTGGCCGGACGCCGCGTACTGCCGGGAGAAGGCCTACCTGGAGCGTGCGCTGGACACGTTCGAGCGCGATCATCCCGAGACGCGGGTGGTGCGGATGCGGCCCGCCTTCCTCTTCCGGCGGGAGTCCGCGAGTGAGCAACGCCGTATCTTCGGCGGGCGTTTCCTTCCGGGCCCCTCGGCCCGTCCGGAGCTGCTGCCCTTCCTGCCCGACATCGCGGGGCTGCGGGTGCAGGCGCTGCACACGGACGACGCGGCACACGCGTACCGGCTGGCGGTGCACTCCGACGCCCGCGGCGCGTTCAACCTGGCGGCCGAGCCGACGGTCGACGCGGAGCTCCTGGGCAAGATGTTCGATGCCCGCCCGGTGCGGCTGCCGCGCACGGCGGCCCGTTCGGCGATCGCCGCCGCCTGGGGCCTGCGCCTGCTGCCCGCCTCACCGCACCTGTTCGACGCGGTGCTGCGGCTGCCTCTGATGGACTGCGCACGCGCGCGTACGGAACTCGGCTGGCGGCCGGAGCACACGGCGCCGGAGGTGCTGGAGCAGTTCCTGCAGGGACTCCAGCAGGGTGCGGGCGCGCCGACGGAACCGATGCGGGGACACAAGGTGGGCTGACCCCGGGCCACCCCAGACCACTCCGCACACCGTTACCCCGTACCGCGCACACAACCGATGCCGCAGCCGGCCCCCACGGTCGGCTGCGGCCATCGGCGCTCAAGGGGTGCTCAGTCGGCGGGCTCGTCCGGCACCGGATGCTCGGGGTGCACCGTTCCCCGCTGCGGCGCCTCCCCCTGCCGGCCGGTCCCCGCCTCGTCCGTGGCGGGGACGTCGTCGGCGGGCTCGTCGGCATGGTCCTTCCCGTTCTTCTCGTCGTTCTCGGCCTCGCTGGTGCCCGTGAAGCGCGAGGCGGCCTCCCATGGGTCCTCGCCGGTGGCGGCCTGCTGGTCCGGCATGTCCCGCGGGACCGGCTGACCGTTCTCGCCGGGTCCTTCGAGGCGGTGGTCGGTCACGGCGTCCTCCCTTCGTGGTCCGGGCGCCGAGCGAGTACCTCCGGCGTGACCAGCGAAACCTCAGCGCGGTGCCCGCTCCTGAAGTGCCGCGTGCCACGCCGGGAGCGGACTCTCCGGCGCCGGATCGGGACGCCGTCCGCCGCGTGCGAAGAAGTCGGCGAGCGGCAGGATCGCGGCGCCGACCGTGACCGCGTCGGGCCCGAGCCGGCCCAGCTCGACGGTCACCTTCCCGGCCGGGTGGCGCAGCGCGTACGACAGGGCGTGGCGGCGTACGGCGGGCAGGAAGCGGGCGCCGAGGGCCAGGCCCGCCCAGCCGCCGATGAGGATGCGCTCGGGCTGGAAGAGGTTGATCAGGTCGGAGAGACCGGCGCCCAGATACTCGGCGGTCTCCTCCAGGACGGCCAGCGCGACCGGGTCGGCCTCGCCGTCCCCGGGCGGGTACGCCGCGGCGAGCATCGCGGTGAGCGCGGACTCCTCGTCGGTGCCGTCCTGGCCCCGGCCGCCCTCCTCCCGCCAGCGGGCGAGCAGCGACTCGGCGCCCGCGTAGGCCTCCAGGCAGCCGAGCGCCCCGCAGCGGCAGCGGCGGCCCCGGACCCGGACGGTCAGGTGCCCCCATTCGACGGCCCGGCCCTGCTCCACCTCGGGGGTGACGAGGCTCGCGCCCACACCGGAGCCGAAGAGGACCACCACGGCGTTGTGCGCGCCGCGTCCGGCGCCGAACCACATCTCGGCCTGGCCCAGCGTCTTGGCGCCGTTGTCGATGAAGTACGGGACGGTGTCCGGCAGCGGGGTTCCGGTGCGGAGCAGGGCCTCCAGCGGGACGGCGTCCCAGCCGATGGTCTGCCCGTGCACGAGCGCGCCGCGGTCGGGGGTGTGCTCGACGATGCCGGGGACACCGATGCCGACGCCGAGGAGCCGTTCGGGCGCGAGGCCGGCGGTGTCGAGCACCTCGGCGATGCCCTGGCGGATGTGGTCGACGATGACCTCGACCTCGTACCGCCGGCCGGCGAGCGGGCGCTCGACGCGGGCCAGCTCGGTGAGGGTGAGGTCGAACAGTTCGACACGCACCCGGGTCTCGCCGACGTCGACGCCGATCATGTGGCCGCTGCCGGGCGCGACGCGCAGCAGGGTGCGGGGGCGGCCGCCGTCGGAGTCGACGCTGCCGGCCTCCTCGACCAGCCCGGCCGCGACGAGATCGGCGACGACGTTGCTGACGGAGCCGGAACTCAGTCCGGTCGCCGGGCCGAGTGCGAAGCGGCTGAGCGGGCCGTCGAAGTAGAGCCGTTGCAGCACGACCGTGCGATTGGCCCGCCTGAGATCGCGTACCGTGCGCCCGTTCCGCCCCGCCATGTGGCTCCTTCCAGCCCTTGCCCGACCTGCAACATACCCCCGGGGGCAAGCTCGGCGCGACCTTCCTCCACCCCTTATTTCACGCTGTGAGATTACGGGCCGGGGAGTTCCTCGATCTCGTCCAGGGCCGCGACGAGTTCCGGGGCGACCGTCTCCCGCACCCACCGCTCCTGTTCCTCGCCGACCGCACGCGGAACCGTCTCGGTGAGCATGATCAGGTACAGATAGGCGCGGTACAGGGCGAGACGGAGGCGGGCCGGGGCGTCGAAGCCGGCCCGGCCGCCGGCCTCCCGATAGCCCGACAGGAGCGCCTCGTCCTCCTTGATGTCCCCCAGCAGCGCCAGGGAGACGAATTCGGCGAGGGGGTCGCCCCAGAACATGCGCTCCCCGTCGATGAGGCCACCGATACGGGCGCCCGTGTCCGACCGGTCGACGAGGATGTTGCCCCGCCACAGGTCGAAGTGCACGAGGCACGGGACGGTGACCTCGTCGAGGGCGCCGTACGCGGAGCGGGCGGTACGGGCCACCGCGTCGGCCAGGCGGGGCAGCCGGGCCCCGTAGCGCCGGGCGTCGTCGAGGACGGCGTCGAACATCGTCGTGAACGCGGTCCTCCAGTCGGGGGCGAGCGGGCCGAGGGCGCCGGAGGGATAGCCGAAGCCGGGGCCCGTCACGCGGTGCAGACGGGCCGTCAGGCGTCCCAGGTCCGTACGCAGTGCGGTCTGTTCCGCAGCCGTGAGGGAGTCGTCCCAGGAGTCGCCCGGGCAGGCCGTCATCAGCAGGAAGTCCTCGCCCAGGGACACCAGCCGCGGCGCGGGAACGCCGACGCCGGCGGCCGAGTGGTAGAACTCGGCCTCCGAGACGAGGAGTCGGCGCTCGTGCCGCAGGCCGGAGGTCGCGGCCGAGGGCGGGACCTTGAGCACGTAGCGGGTGCCGTCGGTGAGGCGGAGCTCCTCGACGGTGTTGTACGTGCCGCCGGTCAGCGGGCGGAGGTGGGCGAGGCGGCCGGGGTCGAGGCCCGCCGCCTCCAGGATGCGCCGGGCCCGTTCCCAGGAGTCCACCACCGTGCGCCCACCCCTCCCCTACGGCTTCGGTCAGCCGGCCGCGTACACGTCCTCGACGTAACGCCCGTCCGCGACCAGCCCGTCGAGCCACTGCTCGGCGGCCGTCTCGTCCGTACCCGGCCTGTGCTTGCGGTACAGGGTACGGAACGCTTCCCGCACCCCGGGCGCCATCCGCGAACCGTCGCCGCAGACGTACACCCGCGCTCCGGCGTCCAGCAGGACCCAGACCTCCTCGGCCTCGGCGGCGATGCGGTGCTGCACGAACCGCACCTCGCCCTCGGGGGTCTCGCTGAAGGCGGGGCGCAGCGAGACGGCCCCGGCGGTGTCGGCGGCGCCCAGTTCGTCGGCGTGCATGAAGTCGGCGTCGGGCGCGTCACAGCCGAAGTAGCAGACGGCCGGGGCGAGTTCGGCGCCCGCCGCGAGGGCTGCCGTACGGTCGGCGATGGCGCCGCGGAACGGGGCGAGGCCGGTGCCCGCCGCGACCATGACGACGGGGGCGGCTCCGCCGGTGGCGTCGATACGGAAGGCCTCCCGGCACGGCTGCACGCGCGCGTAGACCGTGTCGCCGGGCTCCACCGCGTTGAGGTGGCCGGATCCGGTGCCCCGGTAGACGCCCTTGCCGGAGCGGGCGGGCGCCTGCAGCAGCGACACCATCAGGTCCACGTGGCCGGGGTCGACGGCGGGCGAGGAGGAGACGGAGTAGTGGCGGGGGCGCAGCGGGGTGAGGAGGTCGAGGAGCCGCGGCCAGTCCAGGGCGCCCCGCAGGGCCGGGTGGTCCTCGAGGATCTCCACCAGGGTGCGCGGGTCGTCGGTGAGGGCGGCCAGGGCCATGCGCTCCGGCGGGCACGGGTTGGCGGCGGCGAGCGCGGCGAGCTGCCCGGCGCTCGGGCGCTCCTGCAGCTCCACGTGGTGGGTGAGGAGCTGCCGTACCGTCACGGGCCGGTCGACGGCGATGCCGTCGCGGCGCGGGCGGGTGGCGCGGATGTCCAGGACCGTGTCGAGGTCGAGGCCGAGCGCGGTGGCGGTGCGGGTGACGAGGTCCGGGTCGTTGGCGGGCAGCACGGTGAGGTGGTCGGCCGTGCGGTAGGTGACGCCCTCCGGCAGGGCGACGCGGAGGAACCGCTTGCGGCGCGGGTAGCCGGGCGCGGTGAGGTCGTAGGCCTCGGTGACCCGCATGGGGACGAGTTCGTGCCGTTCGGCGAGGGCGTCCAGCGGGCCGCCGGTCAGGGTACGGACCTCGTAGGCGGCCGTGGGCTCGGGGTCCGGGGTCGTGGCGTCCGGGTCGCCGTACTGCCGCAGGAGGGCGGTGCGCAGGGCCGCCGTGAACTCCCGGACGGTTCCGGTGAGGTCGCCGGAGGCGTCGGCGGCGGCGCGGTCGAGCAGCCGGGTGGCGCCGGACTCCGCGAGCCGCTCGTCGATCCGGGTGGGGACGTGCTGGTAGGTGGCGGCCCAGTTGCGGTCGCCGACACCGAGGACCGCGTACGTCACCCCGGACAGGTCGTGGGTCTCCTCCAGCCGGGCGGCGAAGGCGGTGGCGTCGTCGGTGGGGCGGCCGTTGTAGGAGGCGGCCGCGATGACGACGGGCCGGTCGGTGGGCAGACCGCCGGCGTAGGCGTCCAGGGAGGCCACCTGGGTCTCGCAGCCGACGGCGGCGGCCTCGTCGGCGAGCTGGGCGGCGAAGTCGCGGCAGGTGCCGTAGTTGCTGCCGTGCAGGAAGAGGGCGGCGGTGCCGGGGCGGACCCGCGCGGGCAGGTCCTGCGGTTCGGCCGAGTCCGTGTCCTGGAGCGGGGCGGCGCCGGGCAGCGGCGTGTGGACGCGGTCGGCGGAGGTGCGCGGGGTGAGCGCGAGGGTGAAGCCCTCGGGCTTGAGGGTGAGGGTCTCCTTGATGTCGAGCCGGTAGTCGGCGTGGTCGCCCAGCCGGTAGCGGTGCACGAGCATGGCCAGCAGCATGGTCGCCTCGTGCAGCGCGAACTGGCGTCCGATGCAGGCGCGCTCACCGGTGCCGAACGGCTTGAAGGCGTGCACCGGGCGCTCCGCCTCCGACTCGGCCGTGAAGCGCGAGGGGTCGAACAGCTCGGGGTTGTCGCCCCAGACGGGCTGCCGGTGCAGCATCGGCGTGAGCACCAGGGCGGAGTCTCCGGCGCGCATCGGGATCCGGCCGCCGAGCAGCGTGTCCTCGCGGGCCTGCCGGGCGAACACGGCGGCCGTGGGCCAGAGCCGGAGCGCCTCGTTGAGGACCTGGCGGGTGTAGGTCAGCCGGCCGATCTCGTCGTACGCCGGCTCGACGTCCGCCGCGTCGCCCCACAGCTCGTCGACCTCGCGCTGCACCATCTGGAGCGCGGTCGGGTGCTTGGCGAGGTAGTACAGCGCGAAGGACATGGCGCCGGAGGTGGTCTCGTGCCCGGCGATGAGGAAGGTGATGACCTGATTGCGGATGTTGGCCGTGTCGAGCGTGGTGCCGTCGGCCGGGTGCTCGGCGGTGAGCATCAGGCCGAGGAGGTCGTCGGCCTGGCTCTGGTCGGTGCCGGTGCGGGCGGCGATGACCTCGTCGACGACCTGGGCGAGGTAGGCGGAGTCGTCGCGGAAGGCCGCGTCCTGCGCCGAGTAGTCCTGGCCGGGGACGCGGGCGAGGCGGGTCATGCTCCATTCCAGGCAGCGGACCATCGACTCGACGAAGGGGTGCGGCTCGGCCCGCTCGAAGGAGCCGAAGTCGTAGCCGAAGCCGGCGAGTCCGATGGTGTCGAGCGTCATGCGGGTCATGTCGCCGGGCACGTCGACGGGCTTGCCGGCACCGGCGTCGCGGTCCCAGGACGCGATGAGCCGCTGGGCGACCCGCAGCATCACGGGGTGGTACGTCCGCATCGAGCCGAGCGCGAAGGCGGGCATGAGGATGTCGTGCGCCTTGGCCCAGTTGGGCTCGTCGTTGTAGGCGGTGAACAGGCCGTCGGCGGCGAATTCGCGGACGTTCTCCAGACCGGGCCCGATGTGCTTGGCGAACCGCCGCTCGTCCGCGAGGTCGGCGACCATGTCCAGGTCGCCCACGAACAGGGTGTCCCGCCCGTACAGCCGCCGGACGAAAGCGGGCCCGTGCTCGCGCATCAGGTCCATGGCCTGCTGGATGGGCGCGGGGCCGGGTCCGGTGGCGGTGATGTCGGCGACGGGGATGTCGGCGGGGGTGTCTGCGGTGCGGGAGGTCTGTCCGGTGGGGGGCATGACGCGGCAACTGCCTTTCGCGGTACGGAAGTACTGCGATCCAGCGTGATCCACGGGGCCCGGCGGGCAACGCCGCACCCCTACATGATTGTGTAGTGCAAGCAGATGCGTCGCTCTTGCGCGAGAGCGGCCCGGCGTGGCAGGAGATGCTCGTGGACCTGGCCCGGCAGGAGGCCGTGACGTGGCGCAACCGCGCCCTGCTCCTCTTCGACCGGGTCGCGATGCCGGTCGCGGTGTGCGACGTGTACGGCGCGGTGCTGCTCGCCAACCCGGCGATGGCCGCGGAGTGCGGTACGACGCCGGGGCGGCTGCGCGGCCGTGATGTGCTGGAGCTGTTCAGCCCGCGGGAGGCGACGCAGGTGGAGCGGATCGCGGAGGCGCTGCGGCTGCGGCACCGCTCGCGGTACCAGGTGTCCGTGCGCTGGCGGGCGCCCGGCGGAGCGGAGCGGTACGGGGAGCTGACGGCGGACCCGGTGAGCGACACGGTGGAGGAGACGCCCGCCCTGCTGGTGATGCTGCGGGTGGACGGCGAGCACGAGGCCCGAAGCACCCCGCCCGCCGAACGGGTCACCCCGGCGGAGGCCCGCATCCTGGCCCTTTTGGCCGCGGGCGCCACCACGGCCCGGGCCGCCCGCGAAACCGGCCTCACCACCGACGGCGTGACGTACCACCTCCGCCGCCTGTCCTCCCGCTGGCACGCCGCCAACCGCACGGAACTGGTGGCCCGCGCCTACGCGCTGGGGGTACTGGCCCCTGGGGTGTGGCCGCCGGAGGTCTCGGCGGCGGAGCCGGGGTGAGACGGCCTTCCGGAAATCCACTCGCCCCGTTCGTCGCGGCTGTCTAACCTGACCTGGCCCCCAAAACCTAGGACCCCTAGGTTTGGCCGAAGAGAAGCAGGAGCCCTCCCATGAAGCCGCTCACCGAGCAGGACATCCGCACCTCGTTCATCAACTGCTCGAAGGGAGAGGCCAAGCGTCTGGCCGTCCCCCGGGATCTCGGGGAACGGCCCTGGGACGATCTCGACTTTCTCGGGTGGCGGGATCCGGGGGCGCCCGATCGGAGCTATCTCGTGACCGAGCGGGAAGGCCGGCTCATCGGGGTGACGATGCGGTTCCAGCCCGCACAGCGGGGGCCTCTGCAGCGCAGCATGTGTTCGCTGTGCCTGACGACGCACCCGCGGGGCGGGGTCTCGCTGATGACCGCGCGGAAGGCCGGGGCGGCCGGGCGTGAGGGGAACTCCGTCGGTGTGTACATGTGCACCGACCTCGCCTGTTCCCTCTACGTACGCGGGAAGAAGGTGCCGGAGAGCGGCTCCCGCCTGGAGGAGAGCCTCACCCTGGCGGAGCAGATCGACCGGACCACGGACGGGCTGGCCGCCTTCCTCGACAAGGTGTACGCCTGAGCGTCCACGGTCGCCCCTGTTTTCCCTCGGCGCTAACGTCCTTCATGGATGCGTTCGATGCGCCAGGGGAAGGGGAACAGCCCGAGGATGCGAGAGGTACGTGAGTGGACGGCGCACGCCACTCGGATCATGCACAAGCGCCGGGATCCCGTGGTCGTCCAGACGTTCCGGTCCGCGACCGCGGCGACGATCGCGTACGTCATCGCGCTCCGGCTGAGCCCCGAGCCGACGGCCGCACCTCTCACCGCTCCCCTGACCGCGCTGCTGGTCACCCAGGTGACGCTGTATACCACGCTCACCAACGGCTTCCGCAGGGTGAACGCCGTGGTCACGGGAGTCCTCGTCGCCATCGCGTTCAGCCTGCTGGTGGGCCTGACCTGGTGGAGCCTGGCACTGCTCCTCCTGGCCGCGCTGGCCGTGGGGCGGCTGGTCAAGGTGGAGGAGTACGTCCCCGAGGTGGCGATCAGCGCGATGCTGGTCCTCGGGGTCACCACCGTCGGGAACACCGCCTGGGCCCGGGTGGTGGAGACACTGATCGGCGCGTCGGTCGGGCTCGCCTGCAATCTGCTGCTGGCGCCGCCGGTGTGGGTGGAGGAGGCGGGCGAGTCGATCGAGGGTCTGGCGCGCCGGCTGCGGCAGCTCATGCTGCGCATGGGCGAGGAGGCCGCAAGCGGCACGCCCGTGAAACGCGCGGCGGAGCAGCTCCACGAGGCGCGGCGCCTGGACCACGACATCGTCGACGTGGATGCCGCCCTCAGACAGGCCGAGGACAGTCTGCGGCTCAACCCGCGCGTGCAGGACAGCGTGCTGCACCGGGTGGTGATGCGCACCGGCCTGGACACGCTGGAGATCTGCACCGTCGTCCTGCGCGTGCTCGCGCGCTCCCTCACCGACCTCGCGAAGGAGCGCGAACCCAAGCCGCTGTTCGAGGCCGAGACGGGGGCGGCCCTGGAGCAGTTGCTGTCCGAGATCGCCGACGCCGTGGTGAGCTTCGCGGTGCTGGTCACCACCCACCTCAGCGCGAGCGCCGAGTCGGCCGAGGAACGTCTCGCCGCGGAACTGCGCACCGCGGCGGGCACCCGCGACAAGCTGGCCCTGCTGCTGCGCGAGGAGGCCGAGCGCGACCCCGGGCACTGGCAGCTTCCGGGCGCCGTCCTGACGGAGGTCAACCGCATCCTCGACGAGCTCGACACCGAGCACCGCTCCCGGCGCCTGTTCGAGGAACTGGACCGCGTCTCGCGCGAGCAGCGCGCGCGGATGCCCCGGCTGACGCGGCTGCGTGAGCGGCTGGGCGTCACGGAAGAGCTGTGGCGGAACCGCGCCGGGTTCGACGGGCGTTCTCGCTGAGGGGACGCCGGCAGGGGGCCGGCACCTGATGCGAGGGAGCGGGCCGATGGCCGACACGACGGCGGTACGGATCGACGGGAACACGCTGCGGCTGCCGGGCGGTGTGACCGTGCGGTTCATCCGCACCCTGCGGCTGCCCGAGACGGGCACTCATCCACTGCCGCCCGGTCTGGGCGAGTTCCCGGTGCGGCGGGTCGCGGACTACGGGGACCGGGTGCCCGAGGCGTGGCGGGCGCGCGGCGGTGTGATGCTGCCGGTGTATCTGCGCGAGGCGATGTGGCTGAGCTTCGCGGGGACGTCGGAGCCGGCCGCGCTGCAGGTCGGCGTCGGCAAGGTGTGCGCGGTCTCGGGCCGGCCCTGGAGCGACCGCCCGGCACGCGGCCCGCAGAACTATGTGGTGCTCCCCCGGCAGCCGTGGCTGGACGGCATCAACTCCGGCACGGGCACGGTCCGTCAGTTCGTGGCCGTCCCGCTCGGTCTGGGCGCCACGGTCGAGGGCCAGGTCACGGGCGAGGAGGTCTGGGGCGGCGTACAGCTCCAGTCCTTCCCGCTGACCGACCGGGAGCTGGCGCGCTGGCGTGCGGAGGAGCGCCTGAGGGCGGAGCGAACCCGGGGGACGGCCCCGTCGGGCGGTTACGGTGCGGCCGTGCCGGGCGGTTACGGTGCCGCGATGCCGATGGCGGCACCGTCCGCGACCGGTGCTCCCCCGGCACCGGCCGCGCCCGGATCCGTCCCGGCGCCTCCCGCGTTCGGCGCGACCCCCGCGCCCGCCGCCGGAGCCGCTCCCTCGGCTCCCTCCCGTGCGCCCGCGGCGATGGGGCTCGGGGTCGGCGGATCCATGCGGCAGGAGGTCTTCCAGGACGACCGGCCGCTGTCGGACTGGGCGCGGCGGCCGGCGGGGCGGGTCTTCGTGCACCTCGTGACGCCGCCGGAGTGGCGCCGTATCACCGGCGAGGCGCCGCCGCCCTCTCCGGTGGACCGGGCCGCGTACACCCGGGCGGGCCTGCCCTGGTTCGACTACTACGACCAGGACGCGGAGGACCTCGCCCCCACGGACACGCTCCGGGCCGTCAAGCCGGCCGGCGACTGGCTCGGGGACGACCACGAGCCCTGGCAGGAGCCCGCGCCCGGGCAGGTGCGGCAGCTCAAGGACGCGCCGGGCCGGCCGGTCGAGGACGGGGGCTGGTAGGCGGCCGAGGCGTGTTGCGTCTGGCGCGACGCGTGGTGCTGTTGTTGCACCCGGTGGGTGATCCACGCCATGGTGGCTGTCGCGACGGGGACGAGTGACGACCTGAGGGGCGACATGGGCAGTGGTGGCTGGAGCAGGCGCCGGTTCGTCGGCGCGCTGGCAGGAGGATCCGCCGCGGCGGCGCTCCCGGCCTGTGACAACGCGTCCGCGCCCACGGCCTCGACGACCCCGTCGGCCCCCGAGTCGAGCCCGTCCCGAGAGGCCCGGCGGCCGTCCGGGCCCCGCCCCCTCTACCTCGGCACCTACACCTCAGTCGAGGGCGGCGGCAAGGGCATCGGCCTGGCCACCTACGACGCGGCGACGGGCCGGATCACCGGTACCGGCACACTCTCCGGCGTCGGCGACCCGTCATATCTCGCGATCCACCCGGACCGCCGCACGCTGTACGCGGTGAACGAACGCGAGGACGGCGCCGTGACCGCCGTCCGGCTGGCCGACCGGAAGGTCCTGGGCAGCCGGAGCACCGGGGGCGCGGCCCCTTGCCATCTGTCGGTGCATCCGGGCGGGCGCTGGCTGCTCAGCGCGAACTACGGCTCGGGCAGCGTGGCCGTGCATCCGATCGACTCCTCGGGAGCCCTCGGCGAGCGCACCGACCTCGTCCGGCACTCCACTCCGCCGCCCGGTCCGGGCCAGGACGGGCCGCATGCCCACCAGATCTTCACCAGCCCCGACAGGCGGTACGTGCTCGCCGTCGACCTCGGTACGGACACCGTCTACACGTACCGGCTCGACGAGAAGGCCGGCACGCTCACCGAGGTGTCGCAGGCGCGGACCCGGCCGGGCGCGGGACCGCGTCACCTCACGTTCCACCCCGGCGGCCGGTACGCCTACCTCGCCGACGAGGTCGACAACACCGTGGCCGTCTGCTCGTACGATCCGGACTCCGGCCGTGTGACCGTCGGTGCGGCGCAGTCCACGGGCACGGGTCCGGGCACGAACTATCCGGCGCAGATCCTGGTGACGGCGAACGGCCGGTTCGCATATCTCGCCAACCGCGGCGCCAACAGCCTTACGCGCTATGCGATCGAGGCGGACGGTGCCCGGCTCAGACTGCTGGACACCGTGCCGGTGGACGGGGACTTCCCCCGCCAGATCGCCTTCTCACCGGAGGGCACGCTGCTGTTCGCGGCGAACCAGAAGTCCGGCACCGTCACCGTCTTCCACGTGGACGGGAAGAGCGGCACGCTGCGGCGCGCCGGTGAACCGTTTCCCTCACCGGTCGCCGTCTGTGCGCTGCCGCTGTAGGGCCCTGGGGCAGGACGCGGCGCTCGCCTGGGTGAGCAGGACGTGCATGCGCTCGGTGAGCTGCGCGACGTCGTCGGCGGGCGCGTGGAACGCCAGGCGTACGTCGCCGTGGGCGCGGGCCCGTTCGATGCGCAGCGTCAGTCCGTGCCGGTCCACGGCGAGTGGCCGGACGCGGACCGCGCCGTGCAGGCTGTCGCGCTCCAGGAGCCGGGTGAGCCGCTCGACCGCGTCGGCGTGGCAGTCGGCGAGGTGCGTTAGCAGCCGGGCCTCGGCCGTGGTGAGCGGGTCGGGCACGGCGGCGGCGAACTCGTCGAGGTCCACGACCACGGCACCGGACGGCTGCCGCAGCACCACACGCGTGGGCCGGAAGGCCAGTTGCCCCTCCTCCATGGCGAACCAGCCCGCGAGCCACAGCCGGGCGCGGATCCGGTTGCGCACGGGGACGGGCGCGACATCGGCGAACTCCAGCACCGCGGACGGCTCGCCGCGGGGCGCGCAGATCGCGGCCGCGAGCAGGGCGCTGTCCTCCGGCACGTTCACGAGCACCCTGCCGTCCTCGGTCACCGTGTGCGCGCCGACCAGCTCCTCCCGCGTGCCCTCCGCGGTCACCGAGCATGACCAAGCGGCGGCGAGCACCGAGCGCGCCCGCTCCGCCGCGGCAGGGGCCGCCGTCCAGCTTTGGCTGTCGTCACCCATCCCAGACCTCCTTAGGTAAGCCTTGCCTAACCTACCGAAGATCGGGGTGTGAGCCAACCGCGTCACGTGATCTTTACGAGGCCTTTCAGGGAGTGAGCACACCCAGCAGGGCGCGTGCGCACAGCTCGCGCACCTGCTCCCGGCCCAACTCCGCGTCGCGCAGCCACTCCAGGCAGACGGCCGTGGTGAACGCCAGCCAGCCGCGCACGGCGAGCCGCACCTCCGGCCGCTCCTCGAAGGCCGGGCCGAACTCGGGGTCCGCGGCGAGCGCCGCGAGGATCTGCCGCTCCTGCGCGGCCAGGGCGCGCTGGTAGACCCGCCGCACCGCCTGGTCCCCGGCCGCGTCGGCGCGATGGAAGGCGCGGTAGCCGTGCGCGTGGGCCCGGACGTACTCCAGGAACGTGTCGAGACCGGCCGCGAGTTGCTCACGCACCGGGACGCCCGGAACCGCCGCCGTCATGCGCAGCATCCGCTCGCTCTCGCGCTCCACGACCGCCGCGAAGAAGTCACGCTTGGTCGGGAAGTAGTGGTACAGCAGCCCTCGCGACACCCCGGCGATCTCGGCGACCTGCTCGATCCACACGTCGTCGTAGGGGCTCTCCGAGAAGAGCCGCGCACCGACCGACAGGAGCTGCTCCCGGCGCTCCTCGGTGCTGAGCCGACGGCGTGTGCGCCCGCCCTGGTTCGCGGCCATGCCAGCACTTTACTTGACGCCGGTTCAACAACGGGACCAGACTGACCGCGCTATTGAACTCACGTACAACACGTGCGAACCCGCCGCCGGATCGAGGGAGATCGCGTCATGTCGGAGGCGCCGATACGGGCTTCAGGGCCCAAGGGGTTCCGGAGTGCCGAGCTGGGCTGGCCCGAGCTGGACCGCATTCCGCATCCGCCGCGCCGGATCCCGCTGCTCGGTGACGTGGTGGGCGTGAACCGGCGCACTCCCCTGCAGGACTCGCTGCGGTACGCCCGCCGGCTGGGTCCGGTCTTCCGGCGGAAGGCCTTCGGCAAGGAGTTCGTGTTCGTGTGGGGCGCCCGGCACGCGGCCGATCTCGCGGACGAGTCGCGGTTCGCCAAGCACGTGGGGCTCGGCATCGCCAATCTGCGGCCGGTAGCCGGGGACGGCCTGTTCACGGCGTACAACCACGAGCCGAACTGGCAGTTGGCGCACGACGTGCTGGCCCCGGGGTTCAGCCGCGAGGCCATGGCCGGCTACCACCCGATGATGCTGGATGTCGCGCGGCGGCTGACGGACCACTGGGACCGGGCCGCGGCGACGGGCCGGTCGGTGGACGTGCCAGGTGACATGACCAAGCTGACGCTGGAGACGATCGCCCGGACCGGCTTCGGGCACGACTTCGGGTCGTTCGAGCGCTCCCGGCCGCATCCCTTCGTGACCGCGATGGTCGGGACGCTGACGTATGCGCAGCGGCTCAACACCGTGCCCTTCCCACTGGCCCCGCTGCTGCTGCGGAGCGCGAGCCGCCGCAACGCGGCCGACATCGCCCACCTCAACCGCACGGTCGACGAGCTGGTCCGGGCCCGGCGCGCGACCGGCGGCGGCGAGGGCGACCTGCTGGACAGGATGCTGGAGACGGCCCACCCGGAGACCGGGGAGCGGCTCTCGCCGGAGAACGTCCGCCGTCAGGTGATCACCTTCCTCGTCGCGGGCCACGAGACGACATCGGGCGCGCTCTCCTTCGCCCTGCACTACCTCTCCCGGCACCCCGAGGTCGCGGCCCGGGCCCGCGCCGAGGTGGACCGGGTCTGGGGCGACACGGCGGAGCCGGCCTACGAGCAAGTGGCCAGGCTGCGCTACCTCCGGCGGGTGCTGGACGAGTCGCTGCGGCTGTGGCCCACCGCGCCCGCCTTCGCCCGGGAGGCACGGGAGGACACCGTGCTGGCCGGGGAGCACCCCATGCGGCCCGGGGCGTGGGCGCTGGTGCTGACGCCGATGCTGCACCGGGACCCCGAGGTGTGGGGCGCGGACGCCGAGCGGTTCGACCCGGACCGCTTCGACGCGCAGGCCGTGCGGTCCCGCGCCCCGCACACCTTCAAGCCGTTCGGGACCGGGGCGCGGGCGTGCATCGGACGCCAGTTCGCGCTGCACGAGGCGACGTTGGTCCTCGGTCTGCTGCTGCGCCGCTACGAGCTGCGGTCCGACCCGGCCTACCGGCTGCGCGTCACGGAACGGCTGACGCTGATGCCGGAGGACCTGCGGCTGCACCCGGAGCGACGGACCCCGGTGCGGGAGCCCGCCTCAGACCTGCGCTGTCCAGTGCCCGGGGCGGGCGACTGACTCCGGCAACCGGGTCCCGGCGCTCCCCCGGGCCGCGTTGAGCTGCGGCTGGGTGAGGAAGAAGGCCCCGGTCAGGTCGGCGTCGGTGAGATCCGCGTCGCGCAGGTCGGCGCCGATCAGGTCCGCGCCCCGCAGGTCCGCGCCGGTGAGGTCGGCGGCGATGAGGTAGGCGCCGCGCAGGTTGGCACCGCGCAGGTCGGCGCCCTTCAGGCGGGCGCCCATGAGGTCCGCGCCCCGGCGGTTCTTCTTACGGCCCTGGGTGCCGGCCCTGGCCAGTTCGCTCGTCCTCAGCAGCAGGACGTTGATCTCCTGGCGGTGCGCCGCCACATCCAGGTCGGCGAGCTCCTCGGGGGTCCCGTCGGTGAGCTCCTCGGTCTTCTTCAGGGCCTTGCGCAGTTCGGCGTGGACCGGCCGGGCCGCGGGCAGGGCGAGCGCCTCGGTCAGGTACCACAGCAGCTCGTGCAACTGCCGGACGACCGGGAACACGTCGAACATGCGGCGGGCGTTCTCCGGAGGCCCGGACCTCCAGTCCTGCCCGCCGAAGGTGATCTGCGAGACCTGCTGTCCGGCACCGAAGCAGTCGTAGACGGTGCAGCCGGTGAATCCTTTCTGCCGCAGTCTGGCGTGGATGCCGCAGCGGTGGTCGTCCTGGAGGTTGCGGCAGGGCGTACCGGCGTCCTTGTCGACCGCGAAGTCGGCCGATCGCGCGAAGGGCAGGGCGACACAGCACAGCCCGAAACACCGCTCGCAGTCGCCGCGCAGTTCCGCTCGCGCGGCTTTGTGATCTCGCATGACGTTCAGCATACGAAACGAGGAACGCCGGTCAGCCCGTGAGTCCGGGTGCCTCCAGCCGCTCCAGCCGCTCCGGGTCGGCCAGGATGTACATGCCGGTGATCCGGCCGTCGGCGATCGTGGCTCCCATCACCGACTGCACGCGTCCCTCGGGCGCGTGGACGAGGCCGACCGAGCCGTTGACCAGCATCAGCCGCGCGGACGTCGCGTACCGGGCGAACATGAGCGCCTGCTCCGCCACCGTCTTCGCGCCCTGGACGACCTTGGACGCGGCCGCACCCCGTACGAGGGCGCCCGAGTCGGCCCGCAGCACCACGTCCGGGTGCAGCAGCGCGAGCAGCGCCTCGAAGTCGCCGCCGCGCGAGGCGGCCAGGAAGGCGTCGAGCACCTCCTTCTGCCGGCCGAGGTCGGGCTCGGCCGAGGGCGTGGCGCCGCGCACCCGGCGCCGGGCACGGCTCGCGAGCTGCCGGGTCGCGGCCGGGCTGCGCTCCACGATCGGCGCGATGTCGTCGAACGGCACGGCGAACATGTCGTGCAGCACGAACGCGAGCCGCTCGGCGGGCTCCAGGTTCTCCAGGACGACCAGCAGGGCCAGGCCGACCGAGTCGGCCTGGAGCACCTCCTCCGCCGGGTCGACCTGTGACAGAGGCCTGAGCACCGGGTCAGGGACGAAGACGTCGGCCATCGGCTCCTCGCGGCGTGCGGTGCGCGAGCGCAGGAGATCGAGGCAGATGCGGCCGGTCACCGTGGTGAGCCAGCCGCCGAGGTTCTGGATGTCGGCCGGGTCGGTGCGGCTCAGCCGCAGCCAGGCTTCCTGGACGGCGTCCTCCGCCTCGGTCAGCGAACCCAGCATGCGGTAGGCGACCGCTCTGAGGTGCCCGCGGTTCTCCTCGAACCGGTCGGCCAGTTCCTCGCTGCCCGTCATGGTCTCCCCCGTCGTCCCTCGTCCGTCGTCCGTCGAGTCATCTGCTGAACAGTTCGAACGCCACCGCGGGCCTGCCCCCGAACCGCTCGCCCGTGGCCTCGGCGTGCTTGGTCAGGAAGCCGCGGACGTACGTCTCCGGGTCCTGGTCGGTCAGCGCCTCGATGTAGCTGCGGTGTTCGAGCAGCGAGAGCACCGCCCGTTCCAGGCCGGACGTCGCGTCGACGGCGTGTGTGGGTGTGCTGGAACCGGCGACGGCGACCCAGCGCACCCCGTCCCACGGCTCGAGTCCCTGCTCGACGAGTTCCGTGAAGATCCACCGGTTGCCGGCGTCGCCGGCCGCGTCGAGCGTGGCGCGGCCGACGGCGACATGGTCCGGGGTGTTCCAGGCGACGCCGCCCCAGGTGTCCCGGTGGTTGAGCGTGATGACCAGCTCGGGCCGGTGCCGGCGGATCGCGGCGGCGATGTCACGGCGCAGGGCGGTGCCGTACTCGATGACGCCGTCCTTGTGGTCGAGGAACTCCACGGCCGAGACGCCGACGACCTCCGCGCTCGCCCGCTGCTCGCGCTCCCGTAGCGGGCCGCACTTGCCCGGCTCCAGCGTGTCGATGCCCGCCTCGCCCCGGGTCGCCAGCACATAGGCGACCTCGCGGCCCCCGTCGGTCCAGGCCGCGATCGCCGCCGAGCAGCCGTACTCGAGGTCGTCCGGGTGGGCCACGACCGCGAGGGCACGCCGCCAGTCGTCGGGCATGGGCTGGAGTTGAGTGGTCGTCATGTCCGCAGACTAGTCCGGGCCACCGGCCTCAGGCCTCGTCACGCGCCATGGCCAGCAGCCGGTCCAGGACGCGGGTGCCGCCGGTGCGTACTCCGTCGTGCTCGAACTCGTCCGTGATCCAGGTGCGCAGGCCGCGGATCGTGCGGGCGGTCCGCAGGGAGTGGGCCGTGTCGACGTACATGTCGTCGTGGTAGACGGCCGCGACGACCGGCACCTTGTTGGCGGCCAGGCGGGCCGCGTCGTACAGGGGTGTCCAATCGGTGCGGGCGGCGAGCAGGTCGGCGGTGTCGCGCAGGGGGCGCAGGGCCGGGTCGCAGTCGAACATCCAGGGGTGGATCGACTCGCCGGTGAACAGCAGCGGCTCGTCACCCGCGAGTGCCTTGGCGGCGTCGAACTGCGGGAACTCGGCGCGGACCCGCTCGGCCGACCAGGCGGTGGGCCGGCCGTCCTGGCCGTAGATCGCCTCGTGGACGAGGGCGTACAGCGGGTGACGGGCGTAGGACAGCATGCCCTGCACCTGCTCCTGGAAGGCGTCGGACAGTGTGGAGCCCTGCGGGGTGCGGACGAAGGCGTCCTCCAGGAGGTAGTGGAGGCGGTGGGTGCCGTCGCCGGTGCCGAGGAGGATGCCGAGGGACTGGAAAGCCTCGACGGTGAGCCGGTAGCCGTTCGGCAGGACCACGTCGTGTGTCAGCAGGTGGTCGGCGATCCGGCGGGCGCGCTCGGCGTCCTGCGGGTAGCGGGCGTAGTGGGCGGCGACCTTGCGTTCGATGCGCGGGAAGGCGGCCCGGTAGACGTCGTCGGCGTGGGCGTCCAGGGCGGGCAGCCCGCCGGTGAGCACGGCGGTGGCCAGCCCCTCGGGGGCGAGGGACAGGTAGCTGGTCACGCAGAAGCCGCCGAAGCTCTGACCGAGGACGGTCCAGGGCGCGCCGCCCGTGACCAGCGGGCGGATGGCCTCGCAGTCGCGGACGATCGAGTCGGCGCGGAAGCGGGTGAGGTAGTCGGCCTGCTCGGCGGGGCCGCCGCGCAACGGGAGCGTCTGCCGGTTCGCGGGCGTGGAGTGGCCGGTGCCGCGCTGGTCGAGGAGCAGGACGCGGAACTCCTTCAGGGCCCTGCCCAGCCAGCCGGGCCTGCCGACGGAGCGGTCCGCGCCGAAGCCGGGACCGCCCTGCAGATAGAGCAGCCAGGGCAGGTCCTGGTGGGCCTTGTCGCTCGCGACGACCTCGCGGGCGTACAGCTCGATCGTGTCGCCCTCGGGACGGTCGTGGTCGAGGGGGACGGAGAAGCGGCGGTCGGTGAGGACGACTCCGGGCTGGCGGTAGCTGACGGTCAACAGGGCTCCCGGGACGGGCGGATTTTCGGACCGCGTCCCAGTTCATCACAGGGAACGTCCGCGAGTGGGCCCTTCGGATCATGAAACCTTGCTGAACGGCCGTTCAGGCCTGGGGCGCCCTAGCGGGCGGACAGACTGGAGCGGCGGACCACCAGCTCCGGCTGGAGGACGACCCGTCGGTGCTCGTGCGGCTTCACCGCGCCCTCCGCCTCCGTCTCCTCCAGAAGCAGATCGGCCGCCATGGCGCCCATGGTGACGGCGGGCTGCCGTACCGAGGTGAGCGGGACGGCCGCCGCGGCCGCGAACTCGATGTCGTCGTAGCCGACGATGGCGAGGTCGTCGGGGACGCCCACGCCCGCCGCGTACATGGCCTGCAGAACGCCGAGTGCGAGCAGGTCGTTGGCGCAGAACACGGCGGTCGGCCGGTCGGCGAGGCCGAGCAGCCGGGCGCCGGCGTCCCGGCCCGCGGCGACGTCCAGCCGTTCGGTGGGCAGCTCGCGCAGCGCGTCGGGGCCGAGCCCGGCCTCGGCGAGCGCTTCCAGGGCGCCCGTACGCCGGTCGCGGACCTGGTTGAGGCCGGGCGGGCCGCTGACATACGCGATCGAGCGGTGCCCGGCGTCGACGAGGTGGCGTACCGCCAGGGCGCCGCCCGCGACGTCGTCGACGGAGACCGAGCACTCCGTGGTGCCCTCGGCGACGCGGTCGACCAGGACGAACGGGATGCCGTGCCGGCGGAAGGCCTCGATGTTGCGCCCCGTCGCGTCGGCGGGGGTGAGCAGCACGCCGCGTACGCGCTGCTCGGCGAAGAGCGACAGGTAGTCGGCCTCCTCGCCCGGGTTCTGGGCGCTGTTGCAGACCATCACGCCGAGTCCGGCCTGGCGGGCGGCACGCTCGGCGCCGCGCGCCACGTCGACGAAGAAGGGGTTGCCCATGTCGAGGACGAGCAGCCCCATGATCCGGCTGCGGCCCGCGCGAAGCTGCCGCGCGGACTCGCTGCGGACGTAGCCGAGCCGGTCTATCGCGGACTGCACGCGGGCCCGGGTCTCGGTCGCGACCGTGTCCGGGCGGTTGATCACGTTCGACACCGTGCCGACGGAGACTCCGGCGACACGGGCGACGTCCTTGATACCCACCGACTGGGACATCGGACAGGGACCTCCAGGGGGAGACGAGGGGACGGCGGCCGGAGCGGCTTCACATTACCGGCATGCCGCCCCGGCGACCGGGTCCGGTCAGGCGGGCAGACGGAAGTCGACGACGTGCAGCGCCGAGGGCGTCGTACCGCTGGATTTCTCCTGGTACATGAAGGACAGCACCCCGTCCTGCCCGACGCGTGTCTCGTCGATGACGACCTCGCCGAAGGCGTTGAGGCCACTGCCGTCGAACAGGATCTTCCAGTCGGTGTATCCGGAGGCCGCGGAGGCACCGGCGATCCGGCCGAAGGGGAAGACCGCGTACGCGTTGTCGTACTTGTCCAGGAGCAGCTTGGTGCGCTGGCTGGAGTTCAGCGGGACCGGGATCTCGGTCTTCTGCCAGGTGCCGGAGGCGTTCCTGCGGACGTGGAAGGCGCGGCCGTCGGCGGTCCGGTTCGCGACGTAGTTCGTGGTGCACTGCCCGAAGCGGCCGGGGACGTAGGAGATGATCGCGTGCGGCCGGCCCGCGGAGTCGGTGAACTGGCTCTCCTGGTTCATCAGGGAGTGGTCCGGGTTCAGCGGGTCGACGACCAGACCGGTGTCGTTCACGGACACCTTGTCGGAGCCGCCGGTGGTGCCGACGACGCCGCCGGCGTTGTTGCGCCAGGTACGGCCCCGGTCGTCGGAGTAGACGTAGCCGGTGTCGTGGTTGCTGATGCCGCCGCCGTCGCACATCACGGCGCCGTTCTGCTCGCGCCAGGTGAAGAAGGAGTGCAGCCGCCCGTTCCGGTCGTAGTCGATGCCGTGCAGGTACATGTTCCGGGCGGTCGAGGAGCCGTGCTCGCTGGTGTATGTGCCCGTCGAGCTCGACCACTCGCCGAGGTCGGTCCACTTCGTGCCGTCGTACTCGGCGAGCGCGTTGCGGCCGTTGCCGGAGACGGCGACGCGGTAGCTGAGCTGGAGCTTGCCGTCGGGCGTGGAGACGAACTGCGGGTAGGTGAACTGCGAGGTCAGCGCCAGCCCTTCGAGGGTGGACTGCGGCGCCCCGAAACGGGCGGCGGTCCAGCTCAGTCCACCGGGATTGTCCAGGAGCCCGGCGACCGACTTGACGTAGGTGAAACCGTCGCTGTGGGAGTCCATGTTGAGGTGCAGCCGGCCGTCGACCTTGGAGACGCCCATGGAGATGACGTTGTGGGAGTCGTTGTACCGCAGGGTGTGCCCGACCTTCACGGTCGACCAGGTGCTCGAACCGAGGGCGCGGCGGCCGACGACGGCGTTGCGGTCGGCGGTGTACCAGACGGCGTACTGGTAGCCCTTGTAGGTCAGCAGGCCGTTCTTCTGGAACGCGTTGTTGTTGACCAGTCCGTCGTAGGACACGAAGAAGACGGCCTGGCCGTCGAGCGTGGTGGTGCCGGTCCGGGTGACCGAGGGGCCGGGGCCGGCGGCCCGGGCGGTGCCGGAGGCGAGGGCGGGGCTCACCACGGCTCCGGCGAGGGCGGCGGCCAGCAGCGTACGTCTGTGCATCTCATGGACTCCATCGTCATACGAGGTGGAACACTTCCGTGAGCGGTTTCATGGCCTCGTCGGGCCGGGCGCCGTCCAGCGACTCGAAGAACGGCGCCATCTCCGCCTGCCAGCGGGCGTTGACGTCGGTGGCTTCCATCCCGGCCAGGGCGGCTGCGAAGTCCTCGGTCTCCAGGTAGCCGACGAGCAGTCCGTCCTCGCGCAGGAAGAGCGAGTAGTTGTGCCAGCCGGTGTCCGAGAGCGCCCGGCGCATCTCGGGCCACACGGTGGCGTGCCGCTCGCGGTACTCGTCGAGGCGGTCCGCCCTGACCTTCAGCAGGAAGCACACGCGCTGCATCAACAACCCTCCAGGGACTAGAAGTTGAACTGGTCGATGTTCTTGGCGTCGAACACGGTCGGCTTGCCGAGGCTGATCACGCCGTCCTTGCCGATGGTGTACTCGCCCATGGAGCCGGCCTTGAAGGTCTCGCCCTCCTTGCCGGTGATCTGCCCGGAGGACAGGGCGACGGCGGTACGGGCGGCCAGCTCGCCGAGCTTGGCCGGGTCCCACAGCTCGAACGCCTCGACGGTGCCGTTCTTGACGTACTTGCGCATGTCGTTCGGGGTGCCGAGACCGGTCAGCTTGACCTTGCCCTTGTACTTGGAGCCCGACAGGTACTGGGCGGCGGCCTTGATGCCGACGGTGGTCGGGGAGATGATCCCCTTCAGGTTCGGGTACTCCTGGAGCAGGCCCTGGGTCTGCTGGAAGGACTGCTGGGCGTCGTCGTTGCCGTACGCGGTCTTCACCAGCTTCATGTTCTTGTACTCGGGCTTCTTCAGCTCGTCCTTCATGAAGTCGATCCAGGTGTTCTGGTTCGTCGCGGTCTGCGCGGCGGACAGGATCGCTATCTCGCCCTTGTAGTCGAGCTGCTTGGCGAGCAGCTGCACCTCGGTGCGGCCCAGGTCCTCGGCGGACGCCTGCGAGACGAAGGCGTTGCGGCAGTCGGCCGTGGTGTCGGAGTCGTAGGTGACGACCTTGATGCCGTTCTTCATGGCCTGCTTGAGCGCGGTGCACAGGGCGCCCGGGTCCTGCGCGGAGACAGCCATCGCGTCGACCTGCTGCTGGGTGAGCGTGTTGACGTAACTGACCTGCCCGGAGGTGTCGGTGGCGCTGGACGGACCGACCTCCTTGTAGCTGGAGCCGAGTTCCTTCAGCGCCTTCTCGCCGCCCTTGTCGGCGGAGGTGAAGTACGGGTTGTTGACCTGCTTGGGCAGGAAGCCGACGGTCAGGCCCTTCTTGGTGGCGGCGTTCGGATCGGCCTTGCCGGCGGTGGCGGCGGATGCCCCTTCGTTCGCCACGTCCTTCTTGGTCGTCCCGCCACAGGCGGTGAGGGCCAGGGCGAGCGAGGTGGCGGTGGCGAGCGCCGCACAGCTGCGGCGGACGGTGGACTTGCGCATGTCGATGGTCCTTTACGAGGAAGGGCTGGGTGATGAGGTCGGAGTCGAGGCGGCGGCTCTGCGGCCCGCCCTCGCTACGGAGATCTGACGTGCGACCCGGGGGCCGAGCACGGAGAGGACGAGCAGCACGCCGGTGACGACGATCTGCGACTGAGCGGACACGTCCTGGAGGCTCATCACGTTCTGCAGCGCCCCGAGCAGGAACACCCCGGCGATCGCACCGCCCAACGTGCCCTTGCCGCCGTCGAAGTCGATCCCGCCGAGCAGCACCGCGGCCACGACCGACAGTTCGAGCCCGGTCGCGTTGTCGTAGCGGGCGCTGGCGTAGTGAAGAGCCCAGAAGATGCCGGTCAGGGAGGCCATCAACCCGGTCAGCGTGAACAGGAGCAGCTTCTGCCGCTTGACGCGGATACCGGCGAACCGCGCGGCCTCCTCACTCGCCCCGATCGCGAACAACGACCGCCCGAACGGGGTCGCGTGCAGCGCGACCACAGCGATGGCGAGCAGGACCAGGAACGGCAGGAAGGCGTACGGGATGAACGTGTCGCCGAGGCGCCCGGCCGCGAAGTCCAGGTACTGCGTGGGGAAGTCGGTCACCGCGTCGGACCCGAGCACGATCTGCGCGATACCCCGGTAGGCGGCGAGCGTGCCGATGGTGACGGCGAGGGACGGCAGGCCGAGCCTGGTCACCAGCAGACCGTTGATCAGCCCGCACACCACACCGAGGAGCAGGCAGATCGGGATGATCGTCTCGATGGCCATGCCCTGGTTCCACAGGGCACCCATCACGGCACCCGACAGGCCCGCCGTGGAGGCGACCGACAGGTCGATCTCCCCGGACACCACCAGAAGGGTCATCGGCAGGGCGATCAGCGCGATCGGAAGGGTGTTGCCGATCAGGAAGGACAGGTTGAGCGCGTTGCCGAATCCGTCGACGAACCCGAAGGAGAACAGCAGGACCACGATGAGCAGGGCGCCGACCACCGTGTCCCAGCGGACCGCTCGGCTCAGGGAGATGTCAGCCATGGCGGGCGTTCCTCTTCTTCAGGGCGGAGGCCACGCGCAGCGCGACGACCCGGTCGACCGCGATCGCGAGGATGAGCAGGATGCCGTTGATGGCGAGCACCCAGACCGAGCTGACGCCGAGGGCGGGCAGCACACTGTTGATGGAGGTCAGCAGCAGCGCACCGAGGGCCGCGCCGTAGACGCTGCCGGAGCCGCCGGTGAAGACGACGCCGCCGACGACGACCGCGCTGACGACGGTCAGTTCATAGCCGTTGCCGGTGCCGGAGTCGACGTTGCCGAACCGGGCGAGGTACATCGCGCCGGCGAGTCCGGCGAGGGCGCCGCAGAAGGTGTAGGCGGCGAGGATGCGCTTGCGGACGGGGATGCCGGCGAGCCGGGCGGCCTCCGGGTTGGAGCCGAGGGCGTACAGCTCGCGGCCGCTGCCGTAGTGCTTGAGGTAGTACGCCGTCGCCACCAGTACCGCCAGGGCGATCAGCGCCAGGTACGGCACCGCCCAGATGCCGCCGGAGCCGAAGTCGACGAACCCGCCGGGCAGATCGGCCGCGGTGATCTGGCGGGAGCCGACCCAGATGGAGTCGATGCCGCGGATGATGTAGAGCGTGCCGAGGGTGACGACGAGCGCGGGCACCTGGCCCAGGCTGACCAGCAGCCCGTTGAGCAGTCCGAAGCCGATGCCGAGCAGGACGGCCAGCGCGATCGCGACGACCGGGTTGCCCCCGCCCTGGAGATACGTTCCGGCGGCGAACGCGCTGATACCGAGCGTGGATCCGACGGACAGGTCGACGTTCCTCGTGATGACCACCAGGGACTGGCCCGTGGCGACCAGCACGAGGATCGTCGCGTTCAGCAGCAGGTCCTTGATGCCCTGCTCGGACAGGAACTCGCTGTTGCCGGCCTGGGTGACGGCGATCATCACCAGGAACACGACCAGGATGGCGAGTTCGCGCATCTTGAAGACCCGGTCGACCAGCCGCGTGCCGCTCGACTTGGGCACGTCGGCCACGGGGGCCTCTCGGGGAGTGACGACCGTCATGCGGCGGCCCTCCCGGTGGCTGCGGCCATCACGGTTTCCTCGGTGGCGTCGGAGCGCGGGATCTCGGCGGTGAGGCGGCCCTCGTGCATCACCAGCACGCGGTCGGCCATGCCGAGGATCTCGGGCAGGTCGGAGGAGATCATCAGGACGGCCACACCGTCGGCGGCGAGCTGGGACAGCAGCCGGTGCACCTCGGCCTTGGTGCCGACGTCGATGCCCCGGGTCGGCTCGTCGACGATCAGCACCTTGGGCCCGGTGGCCAGCCACTTGGCGAGCACGACCTTCTGCTGGTTGCCGCCGGACAGGGTGTTGACGGTGTCGGCGATCCGGGCGTACTTCACCTGGAGCTTGACGGCCCAGTCGAGGGAGCGGCTGCGCTCGGCGGCGCGGTCCATGAACCCGGCCCTGACGGTCGTACGGAGCCCGGTGAGGCCGATGTTCCGCTCGATGGACATGTCCATCACCAGGCCCTGGGCGCGCCGGTCCTCGGGGACCAGGGCGAGTCCGGCGGACATCGCCGTGGAGGGGGCGCCGTTGACGAGGGCCTTGCCCTGGACGGAGACCTCGCCCGCGTCCCAGCGGTCGATGCCGAACACGGCCCGGGCGACCTCCGTACGGCCCGCGCCGACGAGCCCGGCGAGGCCGACGATCTCGCCGTGCCGCACCTCGAAGGAGACGTCGGTGAACACGCCCTCGCGGGTCAGGCGGCGCACGCTCAGGGCGACTTCGCCCGGTGTCACGTCCTGCTTGGGGTACAGCTCGTCGAGGTCGCGGCCGACCATGCGGCGCACGAGGTCGTCCTCGGTCATGCCGTCCAGGGGCTCGCTGGCGATCCAGGCGCCGTCGCGCAGGGTGGTGACCCGCCGGGAGATCTCGAAGATCTCCTCCAGCCGGTGGGAGATGAACAGCACGGCGGCGCCCTGGTCGCGCAGGGTGCGTACGACGCCGAAGAGGCGGGCGACCTCGCTGCCGGTGAGGGCGGCGGTCGGCTCGTCCATGATCAGGACGCGGGCGTCGAAGGAGAGGGCCTTGGCGATCTCGACGATCTGCTGGTCGGCGATGGACAGGCCGCGGGCGGGCCGGTCGGGGTCGAGTTCGACACCGAGGCGCTCCATGAGGGCGGCGGTCGCGTTGTGCGTGGCCTTGTGGTCGATCCGGCCGAGGGCGCGCTTGGGCCGGCGGCCCATGTAGATGTTCTCGGCGATCGACAGGTCGGGGAAGAGCGTGGGCTCCTGGTAGATCACGGCGATGCCGGCGTCGCGGGCGTCGCCGGGGCCGTTGAAGACGACGGGCTCACCGTCGAGCAGCACCTGGCCGGCGTCCGGCCGATGCACTCCGGCGAGCGCCTTGATGAGGGTGGACTTGCCGGCACCGTTCTCGCCGGCGAGGGCGTGCACCTCCCCGGGGAACAGCTCCAGGGAGACATCCCGCAGTGCGCGGACCGCGCCGAAGGACTTGGACACGTCCCTCAGTGCCAGAACCGGGGCCGGACCCGTGGTGGACGGGTGGGTCATGAGGGCTCCTCGACGACGCCGGCGGGAGGCCCTCTCGGCGTCGTGAAAGGTTTCAACTGGATTGCCGGGACGTTAGGCGGGCCGCGCATGTCACGTCAATGGGTACCGGTCGAAAATATTTCGAGGACAGAAGGTCACGCACCGGTCACGGGAAACCGTGTGAGCCGGAGGGGTTGACACCCCTTCGGGGGGCCCATAGCTTCGCGTCCTGAATCGTTTCATTCAGTGGTCGTTACGACCCGATGCCACAGGAGCCCTGACGTGACCGAGCTCGCCGCGGCGAAGACCGCTCTCAAGACCCAGGCCGTCGAGACGCCGTCGTGGGCGTACGGGAACTCGGGCACCCGGTTCAAGGTGTTCGCGCAGGCGGGCGTGCCACGTGATCCGTACGAGAAGCTGGACGACGCCGGGAAGGTGCACGAGTTCACGGGGGCCGCCCCGACGGTCGCCCTGCACATTCCGTGGGACAAGGTCGACGACTACGCGGCGCTGGCGAAGCACGCGGAGCGGCGTGGTGTGCGGCTCGGCGCGATCAACTCCAACACCTTCCAGGACGACGACTACAAGCTCGGGAGCATCTGCCATCCGGACGCGGCGGTGCGGCGCAAGGCCGTGGATCATCTGCTGGAGTGCGTCGACATCATGGATGCGACGGGGTCGACGGATCTGAAGCTCTGGTTCGCCGACGGGACGAACTATCCCGGGCAGGACGACATCCGGGGGCGGCAGGAACGGCTGGCCGAGGGGCTCGCGGAGGTCTACGAGCGGCTGGGCGAGGGGCAGCGGATGCTGCTGGAGTACAAGTTCTTCGAGCCGGCGTTCTACGCGACGGATGTTCCGGACTGGGGGACGGCGTACGCCCACTGTCTGAAGCTCGGGCCGAAGGCGCAGGTCGTGGTCGACACGGGGCATCACGCGCCGGGGACCAATATCGAGTTCATCGTGGCGACGCTGTTGCGTGAGGGGAAGCTCGGGGGGTTCGACTTCAACTCGCGGTTCTACGCGGATGACGACCTGATGGTGGGGGCGGCGGATCCGTTCCAGTTGTTCCGGATCATGTATGAGGTGATTCGGGGTGGGGGGTTCGCGCCTGAGGTCGCTTTCATGCTCGATCAGTGTCACAACATCGAGGCGAAGATTCCGGCGATCATCCGGTCGGTGATGAATGTGCAGGAGGCTACGGCGAAGGCGTTGCTCGTTGACGGGGATGCGCTGGGTGCGGCGCAGGCGGCCGGGGATGTTCTTGAGGCCAATGCCGTGGTGATGGATGCATACAACACGGATGTGCGGCCGTTGCTGCGGGAGGTGCGGGAGGAACTGGGGTTGGATCCCGACCCTGTTTCGGCGTACCGGCGTTCGGGGTGGGGGGAGAAGATCGTTGCTGAGCGGGTGGGTGGGCAGCAGGCGGGGTGGGGTGCGTAAGCGTCTGCCGAGATCTGTTGTCTGCGGGGTGCGGGCCGTATGTGGCTGGTCGCGCAGTTCCCCGCGCCCCTAGGAACCTCCACTCTCCCTTCTTGAAAGGAACTGGCATTCATGGCACTCCATCCTGAGGCCGCCGCTCTGCTCGCTCGGTCGCACCGGCTCGGGGCCGATCCCCGGAACACCAACTACGCCGGGGGCAATGCCTCCGCCAAGGGCAGGGAGACCGATCCCGTCACCGGGGGTGATGTGGAGTTGATGTGGGTCAAGGGGTCCGGTGGGGATCTCGGGACGTTGACCGAGGCGGGGCTGGCCGTGTTGCGGCTGGATCGGATGCGGGCGCTGGTCGATGTGTATCCGGGGGTGGAGCGCGAGGACGAGATGGTCGCCGCGTTCGACTATTGCCTGCATGGGAAGGGCGGGGCGGCTCCTTCCATCGACACCGCCATGCACGGGCTGGTCGAGGCCGCTCATGTCGATCATCTGCATCCGGATTCCGGGATCGCGCTCGCCTGTGCCGCCGACGGGGAGAAGCTGACCGCCGAGTGTTTCGGGGACAGTGTGGTGTGGGTGCCCTGGCGGCGGCCCGGGTTCCAGCTCGGGCTGGACATCGCCGCCGTGAAGGAGGCCAATCCGGGGGCCATCGGGTGTGTGCTCGGCGGGCACGGGATCACCGCCTGGGGCGACACCTCCGAGGAGTGCGAGCGGAACTCGCTGCACATCATCCGGACCGCCGAGACGTTCCTCGCCGAGCGGGGGAAGGACGAGCCCTTCGGGCCGGTGATCGAGGGGTATGCCGCGCTGAGTGCCGGTGAGCGCCGGGAGCGGGCCGCCGCGCTCGCGCCGCATGTCCGCGCCCTCGCCTCCCAGGACCGGCCCCAGGTCGGGCACTTCAACGACTCCGAGGTCGTTCTCGACTTCCTCGCGAGCGCCGAGCATCCGCGGCTGGCCGCGCTGGGCACCTCCTGCCCGGACCACTTCCTGCGGACCAAGGTCCGGCCGCTCGTCCTCGACCTGCCGCCGGCCGCTCCGCTCGACGAGGCCGTCGCCCGGCTCAAGGAGCTGCACGCCGAGTACCGCGAGGAGTACGCCGCCTACTACCAGCGGCACGCCCTGCCCGACTCCCCCGCCATGCGCGGCGCCGACCCCGCGATCGTGCTGGTCCCGGGCGTGGGCATGTTCAGCTTCGGCAAGGACAAGCAGACCGCCCGGGTGGCCGGGGAGTTCTACGTCAACGCCATCAATGTGATGCGCGGGGCGGAGGCTGTCTCCACGTACGCGCCCATCGAGGAGTCGGAGAAGTTCCGTATCGAGTACTGGGCGCTGGAGGAGGCCAAGCTTCAGCGGATGCCGAAGCCCAAGGCCCTGGCCACGCGGGTCGCGCTCGTCACCGGTGCCGGCAGTGGGATCGGGAAGGCCATCGCGCAGCGGCTCGTGGCCGAGGGCGCGTGTGTGGTCGTCGCGGACCTCAACGGCGAGAACGCCCGGGCCGTCGCCGAGGAGCTGGGCGGGTCCGACAAGGCCGTAGCGGTGACGGTGGACGTCACGTCCGAGGAGCAGATCGCCGAGGCGTTCCGGGCGGCCGTGCTGGCCTTCGGCGGAGTCGACCTCGTCGTCAACAACGCGGGGATCTCGATCTCCAAGCCGCTGCTGGAGACCTCCGCCAAGGACTGGGATCTGCAGCACGACATCATGGCGCGCGGGTCCTTCCTGGTGTCGCGGGAAGCGGCGCGGGTGATGATCGCGCAGGGGCTCGGGGGCGACATCGTCTACATCGCCTCGAAGAACGCCGTGTTCGCGGGACCCAACAACATCGCCTATTCGGCCACCAAGGCCGACCAGGCCCACCAGGTGCGGCTGCTCGCCGCCGAGCTGGGCGAGCACGGGGTCCGGGTCAACGGGATCAACCCGGACGGTGTCGTGCGCGGCTCCGGGATCTTCGCCGGGGGGTGGGGGGCGAAGCGGGCCGCCGTGTACGGGGTCGAGGAGGAGAAGCTCGGTGAGTTCTACGCGCAGCGGACCATCCTCAAGCGCGAGGTGCTGCCCGAGCATGTGGCCAACGCCGTCTTCGCCCTGACCGGCGGGGACCTGACCCACACCACCGGGCTGCACATCCCGGTCGACGCCGGCGTCGCGGCCGCCTTCCTGCGATGAGCGCGGGTGTGAAGTCGTACGCCGCGGTCGACCTCGGCGCGTCCAGCGGGCGCGTCATGGTCGGCCGTGTCGGCTCGGACTCGCTGGAGCTGAGCGAGGCCCACCGCTTCCCGAACCGGCCGGTGCGCGTGCCGGAGGGGCTGCGCTGGGACGTGCTCGGGCTCTACGCGGGTGTGCTGGACGGACTGAAGGCCGCCGGGCGGGTCGACTCCGTCGGGATCGACAGCTGGGCCGTGGACTACGGACTGCTGGACGCCGACGGGGCGCTGCTCGGGAACCCGGTGCACTACCGCGACAGCCGTACCGAGGGCGTCGCCGAGAAGGTGTGGGCGACCGTGCCCGCCGAGGAGCTGTACGCGGCGACGGGTCTGCAGTACGCGCCCTTCAACACCCTGTATCAACTGACCGCCGCCCGGTCCACGGCCCAGCTCGACCGGGCCCGGCGGCTGTTGCTGATGCCGGATCTGCTGACGTACTGGCTGACCGGTGAGCAGGGCACGGAGCTGACCAACGCCTCGACGACCCAGCTGATCGATCCGCGCACGCGGGACTGGGCGTACGACGTCGCGGAGCGGCTGGGCATCGACCTCGGGCTGTTCGCGCCGCTGCGGCGGCCCGGGGATCCGGCGGGTGTGCTGCGGCCGGAGGTGCTGGAGGAGACCGGGCTGACCGGTCCCGTGCCGGTGACGGCCGTCGGGTCCCACGACACCGCGTCGGCGGTCGCCGCCGTACCGGCGTCGGGCGAGCGGTTCGCGTACATCTGCACCGGCACCTGGTCGCTGGCCGGTCTGGAGCTGGCCTCGCCGGTGCTGACCGAGGAGAGCCGGGCGGCCAACTTCACCAACGAGCTGGGCCTGGACGGCACGGTCCGGTATCTGCGCAACATCATGGGGCTGTGGCTGCTCCAGGAGTGCGAGCGGGCCTGGGGTGAGACGGATCTGGGCGCGCTGCTGCTGGAGGCCTCCAAGGTGCCGGCGCTGCGGTCGGTCGTCGATGCCGGTGACGCGGCCTTTCTCGCGCCGGGGCGGATGCCCGAGCGGATCGCCGAGGCGTGCCGGGCCTCGGGGCAGCCCGTGCCCGAGTCGCCGGCCGAGGTGACGCGCTGCATCCTCGACTCCCTCGCCCTCGCGCACCGCAAGGCCGTGCGGGATGCCCAGCGGTTGGCCGGGCATCCGGTCGACGTGGTGCATGTCGTGGGCGGGGGTACGCGCAACGCGCTGCTGTGCCAGCTCACCGCCGACGCCTGCGGGCTGCCGGTGGTCGCCGGGCCGACGGAGGCCGCCGCACTGGGCAATGTGCTGGTGCAGGCGCGGGCGCACGGTCTGGTCGGTGACCTGGCGGGGATGCGGCGGCTGCTCGTCCGTACGCAGCCGCTCACCAGGTACGAGCCGCGCGGCGGGACCGAGCGGTGGCGCGCCGCGCAGGACCGGCTCGCCGGGGACTGACGGGGTCTCCCCCGGGTCTTGTCCCCGCACTACGCTTCACTCATCCGATGATCGACCACAAGGAGCCGCGATGCGTGTCGCCCTGTTCCTGACCTGCGTCAACGACACGCTGTATCCGGACACCGGGCGCGCCGTGGTGAAACTGCTGACCAGACTGGGCGTCGACGTCGACTTCCCGATGGCGCAGACCTGCTGCGGACAGGCGCACTACAACACCGGATACCGTCACGAGGCCGAGCCGCTCGCCCGGCATTTCTCCGATGTCTTCGGTGAGTACGAGGCGATCGTGACGCCGTCCGGGTCGTGCGGGGCGATGGTGCGGGAGCTGTATCCGCGGATGGGCGAGCGGGCCCGGGCCGAGGGGCGTGGGGACACCCTCGCGGCCACGCTGGCGCCGGTGGTGCCGAAGACGTACGAGCTCACGGAGTTCCTGGTGGACGTGCTGGGCGTGACGGACGTCGGGGCGTACTACCCGCACAGGGTGACGTACCACCCGACCTGTCACGGGCTGCGCGGACTCGGGCTCGGCGACCGGCCGCGGCGGCTGCTCCAGGCCGTGCGGGGGCTGGAGCTCGCCGAGCTGCCGGGGGCCGACGAGTGCTGCGGGTTCGGCGGCACCTTCGCCCTGAAGAACTCCGATGTCTCGGCGGCGATGGGCACCGACAAGGTGCGCAACGCCGAGTCGACGGGCGCCGAGGTGCTGTGCGCGGCCGACAACTCCTGTCTGATGCACATCGGCGGGACGATGACCCGGCTGCGGACCGGCATGCGGCCGGTGCACCTGGCGGAGATCCTGGCGAGCACGGAGGAGGAACCGGCCGTATGAGCGGGACGTATCTCGGCATGCCGGCGTTTCCGGAGGCCGCGCGGGAGGCCGTGGGCAACGAGACCCTGCGCGGCAATCTGCGGCACGCCACGCACACCATCCGCGCCAAGCGGGCGAAGGCCGTCGCAGAGGTGTCCGACTGGGCCGAGCTGCGCGAGGCGGGCAAGCGCATCAAGGACCACACGCTGCGCCATCTCGACCGGTACCTCGAGCAGTTGGAGGAGTCGGTCACGGCGGCGGGCGGCATCGTCCACTGGGCCGCCGACGCGGACGAGGCCAACGAGATCGTGACCCAGCTCGTGAAGATGACCGGCGAGTCGGAGGTCGTCAAGGTCAAGTCGATGGCCACGCAGGAGATCGGGCTCAACGAGGCGCTGGAGGCCGAGGGCATCCACGCCTACGAGACCGATCTCGCCGAGCTGATCGTGCAGTTGGGCAAGGACCGGCCCTCGCACATCCTCGTCCCGGCCATCCACCGCAACCGGGGCGAGATCCGGGACATCTTCCGCTCCGAGATGAGCGAGTGGGGCCGCCCGGCCCCCGAGGGCCTCACCGACACGCCCGCCGAACTCGCCGAGGCGGCCCGGCTGCATCTGCGGGAGAAGTTCCTGCGCGCCAAGGTCGGCATCTCCGGCGCCAACTTCATGGTCGCCGAGACGGGCACCCTGGTGGTCGTGGAGTCGGAGGGCAACGGCCGGATGTGCCTGACCCTGCCCGAGACACTCATCTCGGTCGTCGGCATCGAGAAGATCGTGCCCACGTGGCGGGACCTGGAGGTGTTCCTGCAGACCCTCCCCCGCTCCTCCACGGCCGAGCGCATGAACCCGTACACCTCGATGTGGACCGGCACGACGGACTCCGGGACGGCGGACGGGCCGAGCACGTTCCATCTGGTGCTGCTGGACAACGGCCGCACCGACACCCTCGCCGACGAGGTCGGCCGGCAAGCGCTGCGCTGTATCCGCTGCTCGGCGTGTCTCAACGTCTGCCCGGTGTACGAGCGGGCCGGCGGCCACGCATACGGCTCCGTGTACCCGGGTCCGATCGGCGCGATCCTCAGCCCTCAACTGCGGGGCACGGCCAGCGAGATCGACGCCTCGCTGCCGTACGCGTCCTCGCTGTGCGGGGCGTGCTACGAGGTGTGCCCGGTCGCCATCGACATTCCCGAGGTGCTGGTGCATCTGCGGGAACGGGTCGTGGAGGGCGGTGAGGTCACCCGGGAGGGCAACAAGGTGGTGCTGCGTCCGGCGAAGGGGCATGCCGCCGAGCGTGCGGCGATGCGGGCGGCCCGCTGGGCGTTCACGCACCCGGGCGCGCTGCGCACCGGCCAGCGCGCCGCCTCCCGGACCCGCCGTTTCCATCCCCGTACGCTGCCGGGGCCCGGCCGGGCCTGGAGCGGGACCCGGGATCTGCCGCCGGTGCCCGCCGAACCGTTCCGGGACTGGTGGCAGCGCACGCGCGGCGGGAAGGACGAGGCCAAGTGAACAGCAGGGAGCGCATCCTGGGCCGGGTGCGGCGCGCGCTGGCGGACGTGCCTGGGGACGACAGTCCGTACGAGCAGGCGGTTCCGCGTGACTATGTGCGTGAGCACGGGGACCGGAGTACCGAGCAGACCGTCGAGCTGCTGGCCGAGAACCTGGCGGACTACCGGGCCGTCGTGCACCGCACGGACGCCGAGGGGCTGGCCGCGCTGATCGCGGGGCTGCTCGACAAGCGCGGGTCGGCTTCGCTGCTGGTGCCGCCCGGGCTGGACTCCGCGTGGCTGGAGCGGACCGGGGTGACGCGGGTGCCGGACCGGGCGGAGAGCACTCCGGGCGAACTCGACCGGGTGGACAGTGTCGTGACGGCCTGTGCGGTCGCGATCGCGGAGACCGGCACGATCGTGCTGGACGGCTCGCCCGACCAGGGACGGCGCCGGATCACCCTCGTCCCGGACCACCACATCTGCGTCGTGCGCGTGCCCGGGCAGGTCGTGTCGTCGGTGCCGCAGGGCCTCGAACGGCTCGACCCGGTACGGCCGTTGACCTGGATCTCCGGGCCGTCGGCGACCAGTGACATCGAGCTGGACCGGGTCGAGGGGGTGCACGGTCCGCGCACGCTGGAGGTGATCCTGGTGAGCGAGGACCGGCCCGGGGCTCAGGGCAGGATCGAGTCGACGTAGCCGCCGTCGACGCGCAGGGCGCCGCCCGTGGTCGCCGAGGCCTGGTCGGAGCCCAGGTAGACGACCATGTTCGCGATCTCCTCCGGCTCGATCAGCCGCTGGAGCAGGGACTGCGGCCGGTGCTGCCGCATGAACGCGCGCTGGGCCTCGTCCCAGGGCAGGTCGCGGTCGACGAGCTGGTAGACGAAGTCCTCGACGCCGCCGGTGTGGGTCGGCCCCGCGATGACGGAGTTCACCGTGACGCCCGTGCCGGCCGCCTGCTTGGCGAAGCCCCGGCTCACCGCGAGCAGGGCGGTCTTCGACATGCCGTAGTGGATCATCTCGGCGGGGACGACGACCGCCGAGTCGCTGGCGATGTACTGCACCCGGCCCCAGCCGCGTTCGGTCATGCCGGGCAGGACGAGACGGGTGAGGCGTACGGCCGCCAGGACGTTCACCTCGAAGTAGCGCCGCCACTCGTCGTCGCTGATCTCCAGGGGGTCTGCGGACTCGAAGACACCGAGGTTGTTGACGAGGATGTCCACCTGCCCCAGGGCGTCCACCGCCTGCCGCGCGCCCTCTTCTTTCGTCACGTCGGCGGCCACGGGCACCAGGTCGGCGCCGGGGACCTCGCCCCGCATCCGGTCCACGGCCTCCCGCACCCGTCCGGGCGAACGGCCGTTGACACCCACCCTGGCGCCCGCCCGGGCCAGACCCGAGGCGATCGCGGCGCCGATGCCCTGCGTGGAGCCGGTCACCAGAGCGGTGCGGCCCTTCAGATCGATCTGCATGCCGGGTCAACCCTTTCGGTGCTGGTGTGATCGGGTACCCCCGGGGTGTCGCTGAGTACACCCCCCGATACGGGTTCTGCGGCCAGTGTGGTCACGTCACCTTCTCCGTAGCGTCGAGGACGAGACACAGGGCGTGTCGGACGAAGGGGGGACGACGATGGTGCGCAACGGCCCACGAAAGGACCAGGACCCGGGACCCGCGGCCGAGGCGCTGCGGCTGGTCAAGGTCACCAAGACGTACGGGAGCGCCGACAGCGCCGTGACCGCCCTGGACGGTGTGACGCTCGGTCTGGGGCGTGGCACGTTCACCGCGGTGATGGGGCCGTCCGGTTCCGGCAAGTCGACACTGCTGCAGTGCGCGGCCGGGCTCGACCGGCCCGACAGCGGGATCGTGCAGGTCGACGGCACGGAACTGACGGGCGGCGGCGAGGCCGAACTGACGAGGTTCCGGCGCGGCCGGATCGGGTTCGTGTTCCAGCAGTACAACCTGCTGGAGACGCTGACCGTCGCTCAGAACACGGTGCTGCCACTGAAGCTGGCCGGGCGGCGGGTGAACCGGCAGCGGGTCCGCGAGGTGCTGACCGCGGTGGGACTGGGTGACCGGCTCGGACACCGGCCCGATCAGTTGTCGGGCGGTCAGCGCCAGCGGGTCGCGATCGCCCGGGCGCTCGTCACCGAACCGCGGGTGATCTTCGCGGACGAGCCGACGGGCGCACTGGACACGCGCAGCGCGCGGGACGTGCTGCGACTGCTCCGGCAGGCGGTGCGGGTGCACGGCCGGACGGTGGTGATGGTGACGCACGACCCGGTCGCCGCCTCGTACGCCGACACCGTGCTGTTCCTGGCGGACGGCCGGCTCGCGGGCCGGATGGACGCGCCGACGGCCGACGCGGTCGCCGAGCGGCTGGCGCACCTGGGCGACGACGTGCGGGTGGGGGTGTGAGCCGTGTTCGTCCTCGCGATGCGGTCGATACGGCAGCGGCCCGGGCGGTTCCTGGCGACCCTGCTGTCCGCGTTCCTCGGCGCGGCGATCGTCATGACGTTCAACTCGATGCACGACACGGCCGGGCAGCCGGGCGTGGACCCGGTGAGCAAGGAGACCCTGTCCACCGCGGCGGGCGTGGTCGGTGGCTACGGCAGCCTGCTGGTGTTCTTCGCGATCGCCTCGACGCTGACGGTGAACGTGCGTCAGCGGGCCGCCGAGATGGAGCTGTTGCGCTGCTCGGGGGCGACTCCGGCGCAGCTCAAGCGGATGGTCGTGGGTGAGGCGCTGGCCGTGGCCCTGGTGGGCGCGGGGCTGGCGATCGGCCCGGCGCTGCTCGGCGGCCGGGCGCTGCTGGAGGTGTTCCAGGACAGCGGTCAGGTCGCCCGGTCCGTCGAGTACTCCTTCGGTCCGGTGGCGTCGGCGTCCGGTATCGGCGTCACGCTGCTCGCGGC
>NZ_JBHUQX010000008.1:0-51008 GCF_042674225.1 Streptomyces sp. NPDC056948 | reverse complement strand
CGCCCGCGGCCGTACGGGGACCGAAGCCCCCAAGTCGCTACGCCCCCGGCGAACACTCCCATCTCCGGGATTCCCCGAAGGGACCCGCGCGTTAGGGTCCATGAATACGAGGGCAGTGGAGTCTGCGAACGGCTCCAGCCCCGCAGGGAAACGTGAGACGGCCCGGCGCCGTCGTAAGACGAGCAGGTGGATACGTGACGAATCTGATGCCCTCAGCCGCCGGCGACCCTTCCATCGGTGGTGGCCTCGGCGACCAGGTCTACAACCGGCTGCTCAACGAGCGGATCATCTTCCTCGGCCAGCCGGTCGACGACGACATCGCCAACAAGATCACCGCACAGCTGCTGCTCCTTGCCTCCGACCCGGAGAAGGACATCTACCTGTACATCAACAGCCCCGGCGGTTCGATCACGGCCGGCATGGCGATCTACGACACCATGCAGTACATCAAGAACGACGTGGTGACCATCGCCATGGGCCTCGCGGCCTCGATGGGCCAGTTCCTGCTCAGCGCGGGCACCCCCGGCAAGCGCTTCGCGCTGCCGAACGCCGAGATCCTGATCCACCAGCCCTCCGCCGGCCTCGCCGGCTCGGCCTCGGACATCAAGATCCACGCCGAGCGGCTGCTGCACACCAAGAAGCGCATGGCCGAGCTGACCTCGCAGCACACCGGCCAGACGATCGAGCAGATCACCCGCGACTCGGACCGCGACCGCTGGTTCGACGCCTTCGAGGCCAAGGAGTACGGCCTCATCGACGACGTGATGACGACGGCCGCAGGTATGCCGGGCGGCGGCGGCACCGGGGCCTGAGAGGTCCCCACGGGGCCTGTGGCGCCCCGTGAGGCCCACGGAGCCCTCCCGGGCCCCACAGCGACCCCAGACAGCCCCAGCCGACCGCCTCAGCCCTTCTCAGGAGACACCGTGAACCAGTTCCCCGGCAGCGGGATCTACGACCGTATGAACGCCGTGCAGGACATGAGCGCCTCTCAGGGCCGCTACACCGGCCCGCAGGCCGAGTCCCGCTACATCATTCCGCGCTTCGTCGAGCGCACCTCCCAGGGCATCCGCGAGTACGACCCGTACGCGAAGCTCTTCGAGGAGCGCGTGATCTTCCTCGGCGTCCAGATCGACGACGCCTCCGCCAACGACGTCATGGCGCAGCTGCTGTGCCTGGAGTCGATGGACCCCGACCGTGACATCTCGGTGTACATCAACAGCCCCGGCGGCTCCTTCACGGCGCTCACCGCGATCTACGACACGATGCAGTACGTGAAGCCGGACATCCAGACGGTCTGCATGGGCCAGGCCGCCTCCGCCGCCGCCGTCCTGCTGGCCGCCGGTACGCCGGGCAAGCGCATGGCCCTGCCGAACGCGCGCGTGCTGATCCACCAGCCGTACAGCGAGACCGGCCGCGGTCAGGTGTCCGACCTGGAGATCGCCGCGAACGAGATCCTCCGGATGCGCTCGCAGCTGGAGGACATGCTGGCCAAGCACTCCACCACGCCGGTCGAGAAGATCCGTGACGACATCGAGCGCGACAAGATCCTCACGGCCGAGGACGCGCTGAGCTACGGCCTGATCGACCAGGTCATCAGCACCCGGAAGATGGACAACTCGAGCCTGCGCTGAGGCGAGAGGCTGTATCGTCTGCCGCCCCTTGGCACGGTTTGGCACGGTCCACGTCAAAGTGAACCGCGCCAAGGGGGGCCCGAACGAGGGGCCCGGCAAGGTACCGTCGGACATAAGGCTGCACCAGGAGCCGCTGGACGTGGACGTCCAGTCGTCTCCCAGGCGAAGGGGAAGCACACCGTGGCACGCATCGGTGACGGCGGCGATCTGCTCAAGTGCTCGTTCTGTGGCAAGAGCCAGAAGCAGGTCAAGAAGCTCATCGCAGGGCCTGGTGTGTACATCTGCGACGAGTGCATCGACCTCTGCAACGAGATCATCGAGGAAGAGCTGGCGGAGACCAGCGAGGTCCGCTGGGAGGAACTCCCGAAGCCCCGCGAGATCTACGAGTTCCTCGAGGGGTACGTGGTCGGCCAGGAAGCCGCCAAGAAGGCGCTCTCCGTAGCGGTGTACAACCACTACAAGCGCGTCCAGGCCGGTGAGAACGGCGGGGCGAACGGCCGTGACGACGCCATCGAGTTGGCGAAGTCCAACATCCTTCTCCTCGGCCCCACGGGCTCCGGGAAGACCCTCCTCGCGCAGACCCTCGCGCGCATGCTGAACGTCCCCTTCGCGATCGCCGACGCCACGGCGCTGACGGAGGCGGGATACGTCGGCGAGGACGTCGAGAACATTCTCCTCAAGCTGATCCAGGCCGCCGACTACGACGTCAAGAAGGCCGAGACCGGGATCATCTACATCGACGAGATCGACAAGGTCGCGAGGAAGAGTGAAAACCCGTCGATCACGCGCGACGTGAGCGGCGAGGGCGTCCAGCAGGCCCTGCTGAAGATCCTGGAGGGCACCACGGCCTCGGTCCCGCCGCAGGGCGGCCGCAAGCACCCCCACCAGGAGTTCATCCAGATCGACACGACGAACGTGCTGTTCATCGTGGGCGGTGCCTTCTCCGGCCTGGAGAAGATCATCGAGTCCCGGGCGGGTGCCAAGGGCATCGGCTTCGGCGCGCAGATCCGCTCCAAGCGCGAGATGGAGTCCAAGGACCAGTTCCAGGAGGTCATGCCGGAGGACCTGGTCAAGTTCGGCATGATCCCCGAGTTCATCGGCCGGCTCCCGGTCATCACCTCGGTCCACAACCTCGACCGCGAGGCCCTGCTGCAGATCCTCGTCGAGCCGCGCAACGCGCTCGTCAAGCAGTACGAGCGCCTCTTCGAACTCGACGGTGTGGAGCTGGACTTCGAGCGCGAGGCCCTCGAGGCCATCGCCGACCAGGCGATCCTCCGCCAGACCGGCGCGCGTGGCCTGCGGGCCATCATGGAGGAGGTCCTCCAGGGCGTGATGTACGAGGTCCCGTCCCGCAAGGACGTGGCCCGGGTCGTCATCACGGCGGACGTCGTCCAGTCGAACGTCAACCCGACGCTGATCCCGCGGGATGCGCGGGGGCGCGGGCCGGGCGAGCAGAAGACCGCCTAGTCACCCACTGCACGCGAAAGGCGCCCAGCACTGCTGCCGGGCGCCTTCGTCGTGGTCCGGGTCAGGCCGGGACGCGGACTTCCTTGCGGGCCTTGGTGGTGAGGTCGATCGCCACGTCCTTGGTGACGCCCTGCGCCGCCTCACCCGGCGACACGAGGGCGATCGTGCTGTAGTCGGCCCACGCGCAGAACCAGTTGGTCTTCTCCTTCTTGGTCAGCTCGTCCTGAGCCTTGACCGACTGGCACTTCATGACGGCGCCGTCGAGATCCGCCTCCTCGGGCTCGCCGATCAGCTCGGGCTTTGCGGACCCGGAGGCGGATTCCTTCTCGGAGGACTTCTTGAAGTTGGCGAGGAACAGGTCCAGGGTCGCCTCCGGGTCGGAGATCTCACCGTAGGCACCGGCCACCGTGAGCGTCTTGGCCGACGCCATCTTCGCCGCGGACGACGGATCGTCGGGGTCGTATTCGCTCAGGTCCACGTTGGAGTAGAGGGCCGCCGAGGTCTTGGCGTTCTTCACGCCGCTCTTCTCCAGCTCCGACTTCTCGTCGTCACCGGTGGTCTGCCCGTCCTTCGTGGTGCGCTTGTACTCGCTGAGCACGGTCGACGGTGTCGACAGCTTGTGCGGCCCGTCGTCCTCCAGACCGCCACCACCCCCGCCGATCACGAAGTACGCGCCCACGCCGATGGCCGCGACGACCGCGACCGCGCCGAGGATGATGCCCGTCTTCTTCTTGCCGCCGCCCGGTGCCGGGGGCTGCGGGACGCCGTAGGGGGCCTGGCCGTAGGGCGGCTGCTGGCCGTACGGGGGCTGCTGTCCGTAGGGGGCGCCCTGCTGCGGCGGGACGCCCTGCGGGGCCTGCTGCGGGTAGCCGTAACCGGGCTGGGGCGGAGGGGCCTGCTGGGGGTAGCCGTAGCCGGGCTGGGGCGCCTGCGGCGGCTGGCCGTACGGACCGGGCTGGCCGTACGGTCCGGGCTGCTGGGGCTGCCCGCCGTACGGGCCCGGCTGGTTGTAGCTCATGTTCTGGGTTCCCCTCCAGATGCTTATGTGTTCCAGACATCCTGGCGCAGACCCGTCGTGTGCATGGCATCGGGGCCCCCACCGTTACAAAGCAAACGCGTTTCGGGACAGGGGAGTGACACCTCTAAACTGACCCCCGTGACCGAGAACGCTCAGCAGCAGCCACCAGCGCCCAGCACCGACCTGCCGACCCAGTACGCGCCGGCCGACGTAGAGGGGCCGCTGTACGAGCGCTGGGTAGAGCGGGGTTACTTCGAGGCGGACGAGAAGAGCGACAAGCCGCCGTACACCGTCGTCATCCCGCCGCCGAACGTCACGGGCAGCCTGCACCTCGGGCACGCCTTCGAGCACACCCTCATCGATGCCCTGACGCGTCGTAAGCGCATGCAGGGCTTCGAGACGCTCTGGCAGCCCGGCATGGACCACGCCGGTATCGCCACGCAGAACGTCGTGGAGCGGGAGCTCGCCAAGGAGGGCAAGTCCCGGCACGACCTGGGCCGTGAGGCCTTCGTCGAGCGGGTCTGGCAGTGGAAGGGCGAGTCCGGCGGCCAGATCAGCGGCCAGATGCGCCGCCTCGGCGACGCCGTCGCCTGGTCCCGTGAGCGCTTCACCATGGACGAGGGCCTGTCCCAGGCCGTCCAGACCATCTTCAAGCGGCTCTACGACGACGAGCTCATCTACCGCGCCGAGCGCATCATCAACTGGTGTCCGCGCTGTCTGACGGCCATCTCGGACATCGAGGTGGAGTACCAGGACGACGACGGCGAGCTCGTCTCCATGAAGTACGGCGACGGGGACGACACCATCGTCGTCGCCACCACCCGCGCCGAGACCATGCTCGGTGACACGGCCGTCGCCGTTCACCCCGGGGACGAGCGGTACAAGCACCTGATCGGCAAGCTGGTCAAGCTGCCGCTGACCGACCGCTCCATCCCGGTCGTCGCCGACGAGCACGTCGACCCGGAGTTCGGCACGGGCGCCGTCAAGGTGACCCCGGCGCACGACCCGAACGACTTCGAGATCGGCCAGCGCCACGACCTCCCGGCCCTGACGATCATGGACGAGCACGCGGTCATCACGGCCCACGGCCCCTTCCAGGGCCTGGACCGCCTGGAGGCCCGCTCGGCCATCGTCGCCGCGCTGCGCGCCGAGGGCCGGATCGTCGCCGAGAAGCGGCCCTACGTCCACTCGGTCGGCCACTGCTCACGCTGCAAGACCACCATCGAGCCGCGGCTGTCCATGCAGTGGTGGGTCAAGGTCGGTCCGCTCGCGAAGGCAGCCGGTGACGCCGTCCGCGACGGGCGCGTCAAGATCCATCCGCAGGAGATGGAGAAGCGCTACTTCGACTGGGTCGACAACCTCCACGACTGGTGCATCTCGCGGCAGTTGTGGTGGGGCCACCGCATCCCGGTCTTCTACGGGCCGAATGGCGAGGTCGTCTGTGTCGGCCCCGACGAGGAGCCGCCCGGGACCGAGGCCGAGGGCTGGCGTCAGGACACCGACGTCCTCGACACCTGGTTCTCCTCCGGCCTGTGGCCCTTCTCGACTCTCGGCTGGCCCGAACAGACCGAGTCGCTCGCGAAGTTCTACCCGAACTCCGTCCTGGTCACCGGCTACGACATCCTCTTCTTCTGGGTCGCCCGGATGATGATGTTCGGCCTGTACGCGATGGACGGCACCCCGCCGTTCCACACCATCGCCCTGCACGGCATGGTCCGCGACCAGTTCGGCAAGAAGATGTCGAAGTCCTTCGGCAACGCGGTCAACCCGCTGGACTGGATGGACAAGTACGGCAGCGACGCCCTGCGCTTCACCCTCGCGCGCGGTGCCAACCCTGGCGTCGACGTCCCGATCGGCGAGGACTGGGTCCAGGGGTCCCGCAACTTCGCCAACAAGATCTGGAACGCCACGCGCTTCGCGATGATGAACGGCGCGACGGTGGACGGCCCGCTGCCGGACCCGGCGAAGATGTCGTCGACCGACCGCTGGATCCTCTCCCGCCTCAACTCGGTCGTCGCCGAAGTCGACGCGTTCTACGAGGACTACCAGTTCGCGAAGCTGTCCGACTCCCTGTTCCACTTCGCGTGGGACGAGGTCTTCGACTGGTACGTCGAGCTGTCCAAGACGACGTTCCAGGCGGGCGGCGAGGCGGCCGAGGTCAGCAAGCGGGTCCTCGGCGAGGTCCTCGACGTCACGCTGAAGCTGCTGCACCCGGTGGTTCCCTTCGTCACCGAGACCCTGTGGACCACGCTCACCGGCGGCGAGTCGGTCGTCATCGCCGAGTGGCCGAGCGACAGCGGTTTCCGTGACAAGGGCGCCGAGCAGGAGATCGAGTCGCTCCAGTCGGTCATCACCGAGGTCCGCCGCTTCCGCGCCGACCAGGGCCTCCAGCCCGGCCAGCGGGTTCCGGCCCGGCTGACGCTGGACGGCACGCCGTTCGCGCCCCACGAGGCGGCCATCCGGCAACTGCTCCGGCTCCAGCCTGAGGGCGACGCCTTCACGGCCACGGCGACCCTCCCGGTCGCCGGCGCCGAGGTCGCCCTCGACCTCTCCGGCACGATCGATGTCGCGGCGGAGCGCAAGCGCCTCGCGAAGGACCTCGCGGCGGCGGAGAAGGAGAAGGCCCAGGCGACAGGGAAGCTCGGCAACGAGGCGTTCCTGGCGAAGGCCCCCGACCACGTCGTGGAGAAGATCCGCACCCGCCTCGCCAAGGCGGAGGAGGACATCGCCCGCATCCAGGCACAGCTGGACCGCCTGCCGCAGGCGTAAGGGTTCGTACGGTGTGTGAGGCCCCCGGTGCCGTCAGGCCCGGGGGCCTCAGGCGTAGCTCAGGGGCACGGACTCAGGGGCGCGGGGAACTGCGCGACAAGCCACGACGAACCCGCACAAACACGACGACACAAACCACCCCCGACCATTGTCACTGCCCCTCCGTAGACTGGGCCCCGTGAGCGAGCTCCCTCCAGACCACAGCGACGACCAGCCCGACCCCCTCGACGACTTCGACGAGATCATCGCGGAGGAGACCACCCGCGACCCCGACCTCGCGGTCATCGAAGCCGGCAGCCGAACCCTCCGCACCCAGGGCGGCCCGCCCGAGGCCGACATCCCGGCCCGGCCCGCCGACCCCGAGGTGGACAAGGCCCTGCGCGAGGTCGAGGCGGAGCTCGCCTCGCGCTGGGGCGAGACCAAGCTGGAGCCCTCCGTCAGCCGCATCGCCGCGCTGATGGACATCCTGGGCGAGCCGCAGCGGTCGTACCCGTCGATCCACATCACGGGGACCAACGGCAAGACCTCCACCGCCCGCATGATCGAGGCCCTGCTCGGTGCCTTCGAGCTGCGCACCGGCCGCTACACCTCGCCCCACGTGCAGTCGATCACAGAGCGCATCAGCCTCGACGGCGCCCCCATCTCCGCCGAGCGGTTCATCGAGACGTACCAGGACATCAAGCCGTACATCGAGATGGTCGACGCGCAGCAGGAGTACCGGCTGTCCTTCTTCGAGGTGCTCACCGGCATGGCCTACGCGGCCTTCGCCGACGCGCCCGCGGACGTCGCCGTCGTCGAGGTCGGCATGGGCGGCTCCTGGGACGCCACGAACGTGATCGACGGTGACGTCGCCGTCGTCACGCCCATAGACCTCGACCACACCGACCGGCTCGGCACCACACACGCCGAGATCGCCACGGAGAAGGCCGGCATCGTCAAGCAGGACGCGACCGTCATCCTGGCGCAGCAGCCGGTCGAGGCGGCGCAGGTGCTGCTGAAGAAGGCCGTCGAGGTGGACGCGACCGTGGCCCGGGAGGGGCTGGAGTTCGGCGTCGTCGACCGGCAGGTGGCCGTCGGCGGGCAGCTCGTGACGCTGCGTGGGCTGGGCGGTGAGTACCCGGAGGTGTATCTGCCGCTCCACGGCGCGCACCAGGCACACAACGCGGCCGTCGCGCTCGCCGCCGTCGAGGCGTTCTTCGGGGTCGGCGCGCAGCGGGCCGAGCCGCTGGACCTGGACGTGGTCCGCAAGGCGTTCGCGGCCGTGGCCTCGCCGGGGCGGCTCGAGGTCGTGCGGAAGTCGCCGACCGTCGTGCTCGACGCCGCCCACAACCCGGCGGGCGCCCGGGCGGCGGCCGAGGCGATCGGAGAGGCCTTCCAGTTCAGCCGCCTCATCGGGGTCGTCGGCGCGAGCGGCGACAAGAACGTACGGGGGCTGCTGGAGGCCTTCGAGCCGGTGTTCGCCGAGGTCGTGGTCACCCAGAACTCCAGCCACCGCGCGATGGACGCCGACGAGCTGGCCGGTATCGCCGTCGAGGTGTTCGGCGACGACCGTGTGCAGGTCGAGCCGCGGCTGCCCGACGCGCTGGAGGCCGCCATCACGCTCGCCGAGGAGGAGGGCGAGTTCGCGGGCGGCGGTGTGCTCGTCACCGGTTCCGTCATCACGGTCGGCGAGGCCCGGCTGCTCCTGGGGAAGGGCTGAGACCCGTGCGTACGCTCTGTTCTTCGACCCTGATCGGCGAGTTCTTCGTCATCGGCTTCGCCGGTCTGGTCGCCATGAAGGATCCCGATCTGTCCATGACGACGGTGTGGACGGTCAGCGGTGTCGCGATGTTCCTGTGCCTGGTGCTGTGCGGACTGGTGACGCGCCCCGGCGGGGTCGTGCTCGGCTGGGCGCTGCAGCTCGCGCTCATCGCGTCGGGCTTCGTCGTGCCGATCATGTTCTTCCTGGGCGCGATCTTCGCGGCCCTGTGGTGGGCGTCCGTGCACTACGGGCGGAAGGTGGACGAGGCGAAGGCGAGATTCGCGGCCCAGGCGGGCTCCTCCACACCTGACGCTGCGTAACGAGCGCCCCGACACGCCGGGTAATCTCGTCTTTCCGTAAAACCTTGACGCATAAGGAGCCCGTCGTGACCCAGCGCACCCTCGTCCTGCTCAAGCCCGACGCCGTCCGGCGTGGCCTGACCGGCGAGATCATCGGCCGCATCGAGCGCAAGGCGGGCTGGCGGATCACCGCGCTGGAACTGCGCACCCTGGACCAGGACACGCTGGAGCAGCACTACGGCGAGCACAAGGGCAAGCCCTTCTACGAGCCGCTGGTGGAGTTCATGGCCTCCGGTCCGGTGGTGGCGCTGATCGTGGAGGGCGAGCGGGTCATCGAGGGGCTGCGCGCGCTCGCCGGCCCGACCGACCCGATCGCCGCAGCGCCCGGTTCCATCCGCGGCGACTACGGCGTCATCGTCCGCGAGAACCTGATCCACGCCTCGGACTCGGAGGAGTCCGCCGATCGTGAAGTGAAGATCTTCTTCCCGGGTCGCGCCTAAAGCGCGAAGGGCGATCAAAGTCCGGGAGCGGCGCTCCCGGACTTTCCTGGCATATACGTGCCGATCGAGGGAACGATCGCCCCCGAACGCCCGTCTCCACAAGCGAACCCGCACAGCATCTGCTGACATTGGCGGAGACCCTCCCGCAGTGTTCGCGAAGGCGCGTCTACGATGGAAGCCTTCACGTCACAGCACCCACCTTTGCCTACCTGAAAAGCCCTCAAAAGCTAGTGGGAAGGCCAGACGAATCCTGATGGGGAACTCAATGTCGTTCATCGGCCGTGACATGGCTGTCGACCTCGGGACCGCCAACACGCTGGTGTACGTCAGGGGTCGCGGGATCGTACTCAACGAACCGTCCGTCGTCGCGATCAACACCAACACCGGTGGCATCCTCGCGGTCGGGGCCGAAGCGAAGAAGATGATCGGGCGCACGCCCGGCAACATCGTTGCCGTACGTCCTTTGAAGGACGGCGTGATCGCCGACTTCGAGATCACCGAGCGGATGCTCCGCTACTTCATCCTGAAGATCCACAAGCGGAGGTATCTGGCTCGTCCGCGGGTCGTCGTCTGTGTGCCCTCGGGCATCACGGGCGTCGAGCGCCGCGCCGTCATCGAGGCGTCGTCCCAGGCCGGCGCCCGTCAGGTGCACATCATCGAGGAGCCCATGGCCGCGGCCATCGGCTCCGGCCTGCCGGTCCACGAGGCCACGGGCAACATGGTGGTCGACATCGGCGGCGGCACCACGGAGGTCGCGGTCATCTCCCTCGGCGGCATCGTCACCGCCCAGTCCATCCGCGTGGCGGGCGACGAACTGGACAACGCGATCATCCAGCACATCAAGAAGGAGTACTCCCTCCTGCTGGGTGAGCGGACGGCCGAGCAGATCAAGATCACGATCGGTTCGGCGTACGACCTCGACTCCGACGAGCACACCGAAATCCGTGGCCGGGACCTGGTGTCCGGGCTGCCGAAGACCGTCGTCATCTCCGCCGGCGAAGTCCGCAAGGCGATCGAGGAACCGGTCAACGCGATCGTCGACGCGGTCAAGACGACCCTCGACAAGTGCCCGCCGGAGCTGTCCGGCGACATCATGGACCGAGGAATCGTTCTGACCGGCGGCGGGGCGTTGCTGCGGGGCCTGGACGAGCGGCTGCGCCGGGAGACCGGCATGCCGATCCATATCGCCGAGGATCCGCTGGACAGCGTGGCGCTCGGTTCCGGTAAGTGTGTCGAGGAGTTCGAGGCGCTCCAGCAGGTTCTGGACGCCCAGCCGCGCAGATGACATAACTCTTCGATTCCGCCGTACGGGACGATCTCCTCTCGTGCGGCGGATCGTTGATATAGAGGCATAAGCTCCCACAAAGCAGCCCCTTGGGTTTCCCTGGGGCTCCCCGAATTCCTATGAGGAAGGGCACGGCCGCCGCACGTGAGGGACACACGAGAGAGTCGGCTGCTCCTGGTGCTGCTGATCGCCATCGCGTTCGCTTTGATCACGGTGGACATCCGCGGTGGGGAGGACTCGCCCGTCGACGGTGCCCGGCAGGGCGCGGCGACGGTCTTCGGCCCGATCGAGAGCGGTGTCTCGGCCGCGGTCGACCCGGTCGGCAACGCGGTCTCCGCCATCCGTGAATCCGGCGAACGGCACGATCGGCTCGCGGTGCTGGAAGAGGAGAACGCGGCCCTGAAGGCGAGGCTCGGCAGCGACGACCGCAGCCGCAGCCGCCTCAAGCAGCTCGACAAGATGCTGAAGGTCGCAGGCACCGGCCAGTACGGCATCAAGGGCGCCCAGGTCATCGCCATAGGGGCCGCGCAGGGCTTCTCCTGGACCATCACCGTCGACGTCGGCGCCAACGACGGCATCAAACGCGACATGACCGTCCTGAACGGGGACGGGCTGGTCGGCCGGGTCACCACCGTCGGGCCCAACACCGCCACGGTCCTGCTCGCCAGCGACCCCGACTTCACGGTCGGCACCCGGATGGAGGCCGGCGACGAGCTCGGCTTCGCCTCCGGGCAGGGCGACCGCCCGCTGCGCGTGGAACTCCTCAACGGCAAGGCGGAGGTGAAGAAGGGCGACCGTCTGGTCACCTTCGGCTCGCAGGCCGACCGGCCGTTCGTGCCCGGTGTGCCCGTCGGCGTGGTCTCGCGTGTCGACCCGTCCGGCGGCGGCCTGACCCGCACGCTCTATGTCACGCCGTACGCGAGCTTCACCAAGCTCGACATCGTCGGTGTCGTCGTCGACGTCCCGAAGAAGGACCCACGCGACACGGTGCTCCCGCCCAAACCCAAGCCCACCCCCAGGCCGACGGTGACGGTGACCGTGACGCCGTCCGCCGAGGCACCCGCAGACGGCCAGAACCAGCAAGAGCAGTAGGAGCTGTCACCTCATGCGCGTCAACCGGATCCTGCTCTCCTCCGCCCTGGTCGTCGTCGCCCTGGTGATCCAGGTGAGCGTCCTCGCCCGCCTGCACCTGCCGGGCGCGGTGCCCGACCTGATGCTCCTCACCGTCCTCGGCCTAGCCCTGGTGTACGGCCATGTGGGTGGCGCCCTCGTCGGCTTCGGCGCGGGCCTGCTGGCCGACCTCGCTCCACCCGCCGACCACGCCGCCGGGCGGTACGCCCTGGTGCTGTGTCTCATCGGCTATCTCGCCGGCCTGGTGAAGCCGGAGACGGGACGGCTGAAGTCCGCCACCGGCCCCATGGTCGTGGTGGTCGCCGCCGCCATCGGCACGACCCTGCTGTACGCCGGGGTCGGCGCCCTCGTCGGGGACACCGCCGCCCGCCATGTGGGCCTGGGCAGCCTGCTGTTCACGGCCGCCCTGTACGACCTGCTGCTCGCCCCGTTCGTCGTGCCGGGGATCATGGCCCTGGCCCGCCGCGCCGAGAACGATCCGCTCGCCGACAACGGCTCCGGCGCCAAGGCCACCGACATCTCCTCCGGCTGGCTCTCCGGCGGCACGGGCCTGAAGATCGGCAGCCAGCGGAACGGGCTGCGGGTGAAGGCGGCCCGGGCCCGGATGGCGCGTGCCGGGCGCATCAAGGGGGTCAAGCGGCTGTGAACGCAGGGGACTTCATCCCGTCATCACAGACTCGTACGCGTAGGGAGAGGGGGAGGCAGCACCCGTGACCAACATTCCCGAGACCGGTCGGAACACCCGGGTCCAGATCCGGCTCGTCGTCATCCAGGTTCTCGTCCTCTCTCTCCTGCTCACGCTCGGCGGACGCCTGTGGTACCTCCAGATCCGTGAGGGCGCGGCCTACGCCAAGGAGGCGTCCGGGAACCACGTCCAGCAGGTCGTCCAGCCCGCCGTCCGGGGTTCGATCCTGGACGCGCGCGGTGTGGCCCTCGCCGACAACGAGACCCGGCTGGTCGTCTCCGCCTCGCGCACCGACCTGCTGAAGATGCCGGACGACGGCAAGGACGTCCTCGCCAAGCTCGCCAAGGTCCTGGGCATGAAGCCCAAGGAGGTCATGGCGAAGGTCCGGCTGTGCGACTCCGAGACGCCCCAGCCCTGCTGGAACGGCTCGCCGTACCAGCCCATCCCCATCACGGACGAGGCCACCCCCAAGCAGGCCCTGCAGATCCGCGAGCGCGCCGAGGACTTCCCCGGCATCACCGCGGAGCCGGAGGCCATGCGCCGCTACCCCAGCCCGGGCAAGGCCAACACCGCCCAGGTCCTCGGCTACCTCTCGCCGGTCACCGACGGGGAGATCAAGCAGGCGCAGAACACCAACTCGCCGTATCTGCGCTCCGACCAGGTCGGCCGCTCGGGTCTTGAACGCCAGTACGACAAGCAGTTGCGCGGCAAGGCCGGCGTCACGCGCTACGAGGTCGACAACCTCGGCCGCGTCATCGGCCAGGCCGAGGCCGACCCCACCCACCCGGGCGACAACCTCGTCACCAGCATCGACTCGCGCGTCCAGCGGATCGCCGAGTACCAGCTCAACGAGGCCATGAAGGAAGCCCGCAAGCAGAACGACCGGAACACCGGCACCAACTACAAGGCCGACTCCGGTGCCGTCGTGGTGATGGAGGCCAAGACCGGCCGGGTCGTCGCCATGGCGTCCAACCCGAACTACGACCCGAACGCCTGGGTCGGCGGCATCTCCGCCAAGGACTACGCGCGGCTCACCGGCAAGAGCTCCAACTACCCGCTGCTCAACCGCGCGATCCAGGGCCAGTCGGCGCCCGGCTCGATCTTCAAGGTCGTCCCGACCGCCGCCGCGATCAACGCCGGCTACTCCTTCGACGGCCCCTATCAGTGCTCCAGTTCGTTCTCCCTCGGCGGCCAGGTCTTCAAGAACTTCGAGTCCAAGGGATACGGCCCGATCAGCCTCGGCCGAGCCCTGGAGGTCTCCTGCGACACCGTCTTCTACCGGCTCTCCCACGAGGAGTGGAAGCGCGACGGCGGCGCCAAGCCGAAGAAGAAGACCAACGACTGGTTCTACAAGACCGCCCACCAGTTCGGCCTCGGCAAGGAGACCGGCATCGACCTGCCCAACGAGGTCACCGGCCGCATCCCCGACCGCCAGTGGAAGCAGGACTACTGGAAGGCCAACAAGGACGTCTGGTGCCGTACCGGCAAGCGCAACGGCAGCTACGCCGAGAAGATCGCCTACGAGAACTGCCTCGAAGGCAACCGCCTGCGCGCCGGTGACTCCGTCAACTACTCCATCGGCCAGGGCGACACCCTCGTCACGCCGATCCAGATGGCCACCATCTACGGGGCCATCTCCAACGGCGGCACCCTCTACGACCCCTCCGTCGGCAAGGCCGTCATCAGCGCGGACGGCAAGACCGTCACGCCGATCAAGCCCCAGTCGCACGGCAAGCTGCCGATGACGAAGACGACGCGCGACCGGATAGACGATGCCCTCGCGGGAGTCGCCACCCGCGGTACGGCCGCCTGGAGGTTCGGCGGCTGGCCGCAGGACAAGATCCCGATGCACGCCAAGACGGGTACGGCCGAGGTCTACGGCAAGCAGACGACCTCGTGGTTCGCCACCTACACCAAGGACTACACGGTCGTCATGACGATCGCCCAGGGTGGTACGGGCTCCGGCGCCTCGGGCCCCGCCGTCCGCAACATCTACAACGCGCTCTACGGCGTCTCCGAGGAAGGCGAGATCAACAAGAAGAAGGCCCTGCTGCCCACCCCGCAGGAGGCCCTGCCGAAGGTCAGGACCGACGGCACCATCTCCTCCCCGAAGGTCTCCAAGGACCCGGCCAAGGACCAGAAGGCCGAGAAGAAGGACCCGAACGCCCCGGCCGGCCCGCTCCAGCCGGCGACGGCGGCCCCGCCGACGCCGGAGAACCGTGACACCCGAAGGCGGCGGCGCCGGAAGGGAAGCCGGAGGGTGGCGACATGACCGGCGGTGTGAACAGCTTCCAGGTCTCCGGCTACGGGCCCGAGCGCTCCGGCTGGACCCGGCTCCTCGCCCGTGACTCGGTCGTGCGGCGGCTCGACTGGCCGATCCTGCTGTCGGCGCTGGCCCTTTCGCTGCTCGGCACGCTCCTCGTCTACTCGGCGACCCGCAACCGCACGGAGCTCAACCAGGGCGACCCGTACTACTTCCTCATCCGGCACCTGCTGAACACCGGCATCGGCCTCGCTCTGATGGCCGGCACGATCTGGCTCGGCCACCGCGCCCTGCGCACGGCCGTGCCGATCCTGTACGGCCTCTCGGTCCTGCTGATCCTGCTGGTGCTCACCCCGCTCGGCTCCACCATCAACGGCGCCCACTCGTGGATCAAGCTCCCCGGCGGCTTCTCCCTGCAGCCCTCGGAGTTCGTGAAGGTCACGATCATCCTGGGCATGGCGATGCTGCTGGCGGCCCGGGTCGACGCGGGCGACAAGCAGTTTCCCGATCACCGCACGGTCGTGCAGGCCCTGGGCCTGGCCACCGTGCCCATGCTGATCGTGATGCTCATGCCCGACCTCGGGTCGGTCATGGTCATGGTCATCATCGTGCTCGGCGTGCTGCTCGCCTCCGGGTCGTCCAACCGGTGGGTGTTCGGACTGATCAGTGCGGGCGCCATCGGCGCGATCGCCGTCTGGCAGCTCGGGGTGCTCGACGACTACCAGATCAACCGCTTCGCCGCCTTCGCCAACCCCGAGCTCGACCCGGCGGGCGTCGGCTACAACACCAACCAGGCCCGGATCGCCATCGGCTCCGGCGGACTGACCGGCTCCGGCCTCTTCCACGGCTCGCAGACCACCGGCCAGTTCGTGCCGGAGCAGCAGACGGACTTCGTCTTCACCGTGGCGGGAGAGGAACTGGGCTTCCTCGGCGGCGGCCTGATCATCCTGCTGCTCGGCATCGTCCTGTGGCGGGCCTGCGCCATCGCCCGGGACACCAGCGACCTGTACGGCACGATCGTGGCCGCGGGCATCGTCGCCTGGTTCGGCTTCCAGACGTTCGAGAACGTCGGCATGACGCTCGGCATCATGCCGGTCACCGGCCTGCCGCTGCCCTTCGTGTCGTACGGCGGTTCGTCGATGTTCGCCGTGTGGATAGCGGTCGGGTTGTTGCAGTCGATCCGGGTGCAGCGGCCGATGTCGGCCTAGCGGCCTGAACGGGGGAGCGGAATGTCCGGGGAGTATGTGGCCCACTGTCCGGTTACCGAGGAGTTGGCGGGTCATCTTCTCGCGCTGGCGGAGCTGGACCTGACCGACGATGACGCCATCGAGGCGAGGACGCGCGAGGCCGGCTGGCCCGACTGGTCGCGGGCGGTGCGTGGACCGGCGTACGAGGACATACCCGATGTCCCCGAAGCGACCCACGTCACCCCGCAGGGCCACTTCGTCACCTGCGACGGCGACGGCTCGCTCTACCTGCCGTTCGCCTACCTCTACTCGGTCGACGGCGGTCTGCTCGACGAGGACTGCTGGGGCCCCCTGCCCGGCTGGACCAGCGAGGAGGGTGCCTGGCGGCCGGAGTTCGACGCCCACCTCGGCACCGTGGTGCGGCGCTTCACCGAGCGGCTGGGCCTGCCGGACCACGACATCCGGCAGCCCAGGTACGACACCCGGTACGTCAGCTGGCGCCTGGAGCACAACGTGCTGATCCTCGGACAGGGCCCGGAGCCGCTGTCGTACCACCAGTTCGAGGACGCCCATGTGTACCTCGTCTCCCGGACGGTGAAGGACGCGCCGTTCCCGGACGGCGAGGAGATGCGGGCCCTGCTGACGACCTGAACGTGACGAGCCTTTCGGGGGCGTCCACCACTGCTGTCCCGGCCGGTCAGCCACTAGATTTGATTCATGGCGGAGACGAAACGCGAGATCGAGCGCAAGTACGAATCCGATGAGAGCGGGCTTCCCGACCTGACCGGCGCCGCCGGGGTCGCGGCCGTTGTCGACAAGGGTGTCGCCCACCTCGACGCCACCTACTACGACACAGTCGACGAACGCCTCGCCGCGTCGTCCGTCACCCTGCGCCGCCGCACCGGCGGCTCCGACGCGGGCTGGCACCTGAAGTTCCCGATCGCCCCGGGCGTCCGCGACGAGCTGCACGCCCCGCTCTCCGACACCCTCCCCGACGACCTCGCCGGGCTCGTCCGCTCCCGCGTCCGCGACAGCGAGCTGCTGCCCGTGGTCCGGCTGCGCTGCGAACGTGACGTACGCCACCTCGTCGACGCCGACGGCGGACTGCTCGCCGAGGTCGCGGTCGACGCCGTACACGCCGAGCGGCTCACGCCCGGCGGCGGCGAGACACAGTGGACCGAGATCGAGGTGGAACTCGCCGACGGGGGCGACCCGGCCTTGCTCGACAAGGTGGAGAAGCGGCTGCGCAAGGCGGGCGTACGGCCCTCGGCGTCGGCCTCGAAGCTGGCCCGCGCCCTCGCGGAGACGGCGCCGGCCAAGAAGCGCCCGTCCGCCTCCGCCGGGAAGCCGGTCACCGCAGGGGACCATGTGCTCGCCTATGTGCGCACCCAGCGCGACGCGATCGTCGAGCTCGACCCGGCCGTCCGCCGGGACGCCGAGGACTCCGTGCACAGCATGCGCGTGGCCACCCGACGGCTGCGCAGCACCTTCAAGTCGTACGGCAAGGTCCTCGACCGGGCCGCCACCGACCCGGTCGGCGACGAGCTGAAGTGGCTGGCCGGCGAGCTGGGCCGGGACCGGGACCGCGAGGTGCTGACCGAACGGCTGACGGCGGCCCTCGACGGGGTACCCGCCGACCTGGTCCGCGGCCCGGTGTCCGAGCGGCTGCACACCTGGTCGAGCGCCGAGCACGGCGGCGCCCGCGGCCGGCTCCTCGGCGTCCTGGACTCCCGCCGCTATCTCGCCCTGCTCGACACCCTGGACGCGCTGATCGCCGACCCGCCACTGCGCAAGGCGGCCGGAAAGAAGCCCCGCAAGGTGATCGCCAAGGCCGTGAAGAAGGACTTCCGCAAGGTCACCGGGCTGGTCCAGCAGGCACGGGAACTGGAGCCCGGCACCGACCGGGACGTCGCGATCCACGAGGCCCGCAAGAAGACCAAGCGCACCCGCTACGCGGCGGAGGCGGGCGGACCGGCCCTCGGCAAGCCGGCCAAGAACCTGGTCAAGTCCATGAAGGCGCTGCAGAACCTGCTCGGCGAGCACCAGGACAGCGTGATGGCCCGGCAGACGATCCGCGAGATGTCGGCGGTCGCCCACGCGGCGGGGGAGAGCGCCTTCACCTACGGCCTGCTCCACGAGCGGGAGGAGCAGCGGGCCGCGCGCGTGGAGGCCGAACTGCCCGGGTTCTGGGACGGGATCAAGGACGGGGCGGCGAGCCTCTGAGCCTCGGGCGTACGGAGACGCCCCGCGGTCACGTTAGGCTGGATGGTCACCCCTGTCAGTACAGTCCAGCTCACGAAGGTGCGCGACATGCCTGCCGAAGTCGCTGCGTCGGTCTTCCCGCAGCTCGAAGCTCTGCTCCCGCATGTGCAGAAGCCGATCCAGTACGTCGGCGGGGAGCTCAACTCCACGGTCAAGGAGTGGGACTCCTGTGACGTCCGCTGGGCGCTCATGTACCCGGACGCCTACGAGGTCGGTCTGCCCAACCAGGGCGTCATGATCCTCTACGAGGTCCTGAACGAGCAGCAGGGCGTCCTCGCCGAGCGCACCTACAGCGTGTGGCCGGACCTGGAGGAGCTGATGCGGGAGCACCACGTCCCGCAGTTCACGGTCGACAGCCACCGGCCGGTCAAGGCCTTCGACGTGTTCGGCCTGTCCTTCTCCACGGAGCTGGGCTACACGAACATGCTGGCGGCCCTGGACCTGTCCGGCATCCCGCTGGAGTCCAAGGACCGCGGCCTGGACGACCCGATCGTCATGGCCGGCGGGCACGCCGCGTTCAACCCCGAGCCGATCGCGGACTTCATCGACTGCGCGGTGATCGGCGACGGCGAGCAGGCGGTCCTCGAGGTCACCGCGATCATCCGCGCCTGGAAGGCGGAAGGCCGCCCCGGCGGCCGCGAGGAACTCCTCTTCCGTCTCGCCCGCACGGGCGGGGTGTACGTCCCCGGCTTCTACGACGTCGAGTACCTGCCGGACGGCCGGATCGCCCGTGTCGTGCCGAAGCGCAGCGGTGTCCCGTGGCGGGTCTCCAAGCACACCGTCATGGACCTGGACGAGTGGCCGTACCCCAAGCAGCCCCTGGTCCCGCTGGCCGAGACGGTCCACGAGCGCATGTCGGTGGAGATCTTCCGCGGCTGCACCCGCGGCTGCCGTTTCTGCCAGGCCGGCATGATCACCCGCCCGGTCCGCGAACGCTCCATCACGGGCATCGGCGACATGGTCGACAAGGGCCTGAAGGCGACGGGCTTCGAGGAGGTGGGCCTGCTGTCCCTCTCCTCGGCGGACCACACGGAGATCGCCGACGTCGCCAAGGGCCTGGCGGACCGCTACGAGGAGGACAAGATCGGTCTGTCCCTCCCCTCCACCCGCGTGGACGCCTTCAACATCGACCTGGCGAACGAACTGACGAGGAACGGCCGCCGCTCCGGCCTCACCTTCGCCCCCGAGGGCGGCTCGGAACGCATCCGCAAGGTCATCAACAAGATGGTCTCGGAAGAGGACCTGATCCGCACGGTCTCCACCGCGTACGGCAACGGCTGGCGCCAGGTGAAGCTGTACTTCATGTGCGGCCTGCCCACGGAGACCGACGACGACGTCCTCCAGATCGCCGACATGGCCACCAAGGTCATCGCCAAGGGCCGCGAGGTCTCCCGCTCCAACGACATCCGCGCCACGGTCTCGATCGGCGGCTTCGTCCCCAAGCCCCACACGCCCTTCCAGTGGGCCCCGCAGCTCTCCGCCGAGGAGACGGACGCCCGGCTGCAGAAGCTGCGGGACAAGATCCGCGGCGACAAGAAGTACGGCCGCTCCATCGGCTTCCGCTACCACGACGGCAAGCCCGGCATCGTCGAAGGCCTGCTGTCCCGTGGCGACCGCCGCATCGGCGCGGTCATCCGCGCGGTCTACGACGACGGCGGCCGCTTCGACGGCTGGCGCGAGCACTTCTCGTACGACCGCTGGATGGCGTGCGCCGACAAGGCCCTGGAGCCGTTCGGCGTCGACGTCGACTGGTACACCACCCGCGAGCGCACCTACGAGGAAGTCCTCCCCTGGGACCACCTCGACTCCGGCCTGGACAAGGACTGGCTCTGGGAGGACTGGCAGGACTCCCTCGACGAGACCGAGGTCGAGGACTGCCGGTGGACGCCGTGCTTCGACTGCGGGGTGTGCCCGCAGATGGACACGGCCATACAAATCGGCCCGACCGGGAAGAAGCTGCTGCCTCTGACGGTCAACAACGCTGCGCCGGCGCCGAGCGGTCACACGCACTGAGGTGAGTGACGCACTCGTTCGGGTGACGGATGCCCTGGCGGGGGCGAGTGAGGACGAGGTGGCCGCTGCGTTGGCTGCTGTCGGGGCTTCGAGCCGTCGGCAGCCCGCGCAGCAGAGCGGGCCTTGTACGCCTTTGCCTGGCCCGGGGGGGACCTCGGCCATCCATTCTGAGGTGGAGTGGGTCTGAGCCTCGCTGAAGCTTTCTGGCGGGCCAACTGCCTCTCTCGAACCGACGAGGGCTGGGTCGTGTTGACGCTGCGATGCCCTCTACGCACGGGCGAGGCTTCGCTATGAGGCACGTGAGTGAGGTGACCTGCGCGAACGATGATTGCTGAGTGCAGTCGGTTTGCCTAGTCATAGAGGCATCCTGTGCCTGGTCTGCTGTGCTAACGACATGGGGAGGGCCTTGCGAGCGGCAAGCACTTCCGACGCATCAAGTGTTCGGCCCATGCGGAGCGCTCAGGTTCAGCCACTCATACGTACACCCTTCGGTACCCCACTCCAAGCCCGTCGCACAGCATCTTCAACGTCGGGGACCGCCAGCCCCAACGCCGAAAGCCTCTGCGCAACATCGCGAACAGACCAGCCTAGCCTGTGGGCAGCAAGCAGAAGGTGTTCAAGCTCTACTGGTTCAGCGACCGGCACATAGTCGCCTCCCACCGAAGCCTTGACTCTCAGCATGATCAGATCAGTGTGGTTCGGCCGGTCGCTGGGATACTCAAAGTCCTGAACTGTGAAACCAGCAGCCTGGAGTCTCAACGAGACTTCGAGCGGGCTGCATGCGCAATGATCTGACACCACCATGACCAAAGCCGCTGGTACGAAGTCGAGCGACCACTTGATCTGTTTGAAAAGTTCACCATCGGCATGATGGGAAGAATGCATACTCCCCGGAAGCGAGATCTGAGCGCCCAGTTCCACGAGACGCTGACGGGCAGCAATAATCGAAACGCCTGCCCCTTCGGCAGCATCGACTACTGCCTCAGTAGATATCCGATCCCTAAAAGAAAGTGCATAGGATTTCTCTAGAAGAGCAACGTCGAGCTCATCGACCTGCTCAAGATCTTCCGGGACATTTGGAACGATGTATCCCCTCTGTTTCAAGTACTGGACGGCTGCGGGAATTGAACCACCCCGCCATATGGAGCACCGCATGACTACACCCAGGGGCATTGAACGGCGGCCCCCGTAGGGGATCCACTCTCGAAGAACTCTGTACTCCTGGAAGTTGCTGCTCGTTCGAGGCAGATCATCGAGGATGTCGGGAACTTTCATCCCGAGTGTGGCAAGTCGATCTCTGACGGCATGAGGACTCATGCTGAAGGAATCAGCGGCTAGCAGTACGTGTGCAAGCGGCACCTCGGCAGTAGGGTCAAGCCAGCCAGTGCTTCGATATTCGCTCGTATCGAGCCCTTCGGCCAAGAGAGAGATATCCTGATCCGTCAGAGATTCAGGGTACTCTTCAAAAGGAACCTCGAGCCCCATTTCGCACAATTGGTGAGCCGCCATTTCCAAGGTCACGCCTTTGCGCGCAGCCAGGAAGTTGAGTTCAGGAAGCGAAACTGGATGCGAGGGATCTACGTTCCGGTAAATCCCTCCAGATAGGTTAAGAAGATCTGCACCTTCGGGAAGAATGTGTGGGACCTCTCCCTCCACCGATATCCCGAAAGCCCTGATCCTCTTAGCGATAATAAGGGCGGATTCTCCGGTTGCATGGGCAGCTCGGATCACATCCGCGACACTTGCCCTGCCGGAACGGACACAACTGCGGCCCAAAGCGCGGTGCAACTTGTAGTCAGAGCCGATGTAAGTGTCGTGAGGAGGCTTGAATCCCAGCTCTTCATATGCGGCCGCAGCCTGCTCAATATGCAAACGGAGCTTTTCGGATGCGGCTAGGATCCTCCGGGTGTCGAATGTTCCAGTGAACCACGGGGATCGCCCGTCGAACCTGTCACTGAGCAAGTTCATTGCCAGCTTTGACTTCGCGCTGCCTTCCTCTTCCAGTGGGATGCAGCGAGATACGTCGTAGCCAAGATTAGCCAGAATGCCGATTGCCTCTGGGACCGTCAACTTGGCGCTATGGCAGGCTTGCAACAACGATACCGGTGAAATAGGCGACCTTTGGGAAAATGGTCGGAAATCACGCTTCTCTGCCTGCGCTCCTAGCAAGGAGTGAAGGGCTTGCCGCGGCATCGAAAGAGCCTTGGTCGCGAACGGCACAGACTGACCTAGAGCCTCAAGCTGTTCTATCACGGAGGCTAGATCCCTGTGTAGCTTCAGAGAGGAATGAAGGGCTCTCGCCAAACTACTGTGAGAGTCCCACCGCTGTGCGGCAAGCGCACTTAGGCCGCCGCCAAGTAGGAGTGAATCAGAAGGCATTGCCGGCCTCATGACTGCAACATCCCAGTCTGAAGGACACAGATCACCGAGGCATTTCTTGACTTCATCTGGGAAGTGGGCAGCATATCGCCACAGAGACAGGTGCGGCGGAAGATAAGGGACCGAAGGTAGGTCGGGCAAGGAATTCAGTGAGCTCGGGTCTCGCTCAACGAAGTTTGCACTCTGCCAGTCAGTGCGAAATACCTCGTCGCCGGGAAAGTACCCTGTACGCCCCATCTGAGCGAACCCATCATCAAAAGCCAGCCTGGCATCAAGGTCGACGAGTCCCTCGACTATGACATCAGCAAGTCGTGGTTCTACGCTAACCGCTTTCTCTAGCCAAAAGCTCGTAAAGAAATCGGCAGACAGCAAGCTGGCGGTCGCCGCACGCAGCTTCCTCGTTACTGGGTCGGAGACATCGTCGATGATCTGGTTGCGGTCAACCGTAAGGCGTGGAACCCTTTTCCTTTGTCCCTCAGATACGATTACTGCGCCTGTGAGATTAACGACAGCCCCCGGTATCTTCATGACATTAGTCCGGTCCGTCATTCTGGATCGGTCCCCAGGAATAGCCCAACTTCCCTCGACCGAGATTCCATCGACTAGTAGGGCCCCGCCATGTTCACACCAGAAAACCTCGCCACCCGGGTCAGCTACGACACTGCCTGAAGCATCGATGCGTCCTTGGTCGAAGGCAGCAGTTCGACTAACGTAGGTGTTCGGTTCCCAAGTTTCCCGCTCGCCTTCAAACTCGGCGGCGGTGGTGTACACAGCTACGCCAAGGACAGGTCGAAGAGCCGCCACACATGAAAAATCGCTTACGTCATTGCGTAGATAGAGTCTTACGCGTGTACCACAGGCCTCGCTCAGGAAATCGACGTCGTCTGTGCTCTCCTCAACATGAAATAGGTTGTCTGGGCCTGTTATAGCGACCTTCAGTACCCGTCCCTTCGCTCGGTCCCTGTGGAACTTACAGGTAACCACCTCAATTTCATCGGCGAGCATGAAATAGCTGAGTACGCCAATTCCGAAGCGACTGTTCTCGTGAAATGGAATTCCTTTCCTGCGCCACTGAAGTTTCTCCTCTTGGAACTCCATCAAGTGAGAAAGTCGCACTCCACCTTGAGCGAAAGCATGGAGCAATTCACCCCGCCCCATGCCTGAGCCGTTATCAATGCATTCAATGAATTGCGCACTTCCCGCTGAGCCCTGACGAATCTCGATTTGACCCTGCCACGTGGCTTCGCTCTCGCCGGGCCTAAATATTTCCCGCGCCTTGCGCACATTGCAGGCGTCAAGGGCATTTTGATAGAGTTCACGTATGGCCAGAGACCTATCAGAATACAATTGCTCGCCCGCCAAGAGGTCTCGGACCCGTGTTCCGTCCAGCCCAAACCGAGTTGCAACCGGCAGAAACTTCAAGCGGCCCGTTTGCATATCCTCTTCGGGGCTTACCGCGTCTCCAGAGGCTCGATTCGGGAGTCTTTCCAAACCTCTTACACTGGTTGCTGTGTAGAGTAGGCCGTCTAGAAAATCTGCTCGCTCTTGAAGCGCCACCATCACGGCTTGGTGCGGGCAGCGTGCCTCAAGGCGGAGGGTCCGACCAGCCGCCTGCCACCGCGCATTCTTTACAGTTTCTCTGATCTGCAGGAACGTTATGCAGTCTTTCCCTCCTGAATGCTCTACGAGTACAGGCGGCAGTTCAGCGATATCTAGCGCCATCGCTTGAGCCGCAGCAAGAATGTAACCAATAAGCTGATAGCGTATTTCCCCCCGTCCTGGGTAGAAGTCAGGCTCCTCCGCCAGCGTGCTTCCTCCGTAGAACATGGCTCGAAACAGCCATGAAACCGTATCGATTGTCAGGATTTCTGTCAGTTCATCGGTGCCGGCTAGCGCTATATCAAGGTAGCGCAGCAACTCATCTTCGTGCTTATGGGCATCGCCCGGCCGAGCTAAATACTGGTGCAGAACCCAGGCATCTGCCGTCTTCCGGTCGCGACGTCCTCTTGTAGTGCCGAGTCTGGATTCCGTCTGGCGCTGCAGGCGAGAATATGGCGACCACGCCTCATGCGAGCCGGCGAGTGCTTCGAAGGACCGGTTAAGAATCTGATCGACTTGCCGCGCCAACCGAATTCGGAAGCCGTGATACAAGTGAGGAAGGAGCACCAACAGGGCTACCTCGGCTGTCGCAAATTGGAAGCCCGTTGGCAGGTAGCCGATTACCTTCTCTAGGTTTTGAGATGTACGCCCATGTGCATGCCAGTCAATCCAGGGGTCAGATGAAAGTAGCCGCTGCTCTTCACGGACATTTTCATCTAGGCGAGAGCATACTAGCCCCACCTCATGCTGGGCACGGCTCTTCTGATGGCCGGAAGAAGCCATTTCCCAGACAGTGTTCTCGGAAGCTAGCTTCTTAGTGCTTATGGGACATTGACTAGGCAGGACTGGAAACCTTAGGGCGCCCTCTTCCCCGCTTAGTCGAGGCACCTGGGCGGGCGCGCTGCTGCAGTGGTGCGAATGCAGGTCGCCCATCACCTCTTCCATCACCCTGCGCAGTGAATCTACCGGAAGGTTACCGCCGACGTCTGACAGGACTTCCCGGAAAGCTTGCGTGAACAAGCTGAACGTCCCGCCCGCAGTTGAATTAGTAGATACGAAAACAGCTGGCTGCTCGGGGGCGCATGCCATGAGGTAGGTGAGCCGTTCAGATCCTTCCGGTGGCGACACGGCCGGCAGGTGAGAAGGGTGACTTGAGTCAACGAGCCGATCTCGACAGGCGTCAACCACAAATAGGACCTGTTCTACCTTGCTTGCTTCTACGAGATCCGCCCAGCCTCCATCCAGTTTTACGTTCGTTACATTCATGGTCTGCTGGCCCGTCAGCTTGGAATCATGTGCAGCAAACCAGTGTGTGCGATCGAAATGATATCCATGGCCACTGAGATAGACGACTAGATGATCCCTCCGATGCCCCGCCTGGATGAAGGATTCGATCCGTTCGTTCAGCGTAGACGCATCAAGATCTCCGCAGGCGCTCCGCTGGTCGATGTCGTAGCCGTGAGCCGACAAGGAGTCTCGGACTCCCTCGTACTCTTTGGAAAGGAACAGCAGGTCCGGCCAGTCCGTTGACTCATATTGGTTCACGAAGAGCAAGAGAGCCCTGTGCATTTTCTTATATCCTTATTCCTTCGAGTCGCGCGTGCCAAAAATCAGTGTCATACCTCCCTTTCCCTCCACTTCGCTTGTGCCGATTAGTCGAATCCCTCCCTTAGCGGAAATCTCAAATGAAAGCTGCACCTCTTTGAGCGGAAAACGCCCTGGGGCGTCTGCAACACGCTCGAATACATCGCGTAGGGCGCCGACTGTGCTCTCGATGCTTTCCCGTAGGTGTTCTGACGTGAAAGTCACTGCTGCGAACTCGGAGGCGCTGCCTGGTCGGCGGAGCCCTTTTGTACCTGCGGAGCGGTTCGCTTCCGCGACCGCCTCCTCGGAGTCGAGCCTCACCACGACTTCAAGGCCCTTGGTCTGAGCCTGGTTGCCCAATGACACCTACATCCCCCTACCTTGACGGTCCTCCTGTAGAGCGTAGCCACGAGCTACGCCTCTTACAGGGTTTACGTAAGAACTGGCGATACGTGGGGCTGCTCGATGTGTCTCCCCCCTCCGGTATCAATGGATACGGTCCATGGCGGCACTACGACGCACCAACATGGCGGAGGCGCGATCTACGGGTCGAAGGCACGACAAGTCCTCGATACGGTCATGGTTGTGTCCGGTGCACGGCGGGTTGGTCACCCGTGGGCGTGCGCCGGTTGATCGCGCGCGACTAGGGGAGCTGGTACGGGCATGGCGGTTGACGCTGCTCGGACGGACGAGGGGTTCACGTCGGCGAGGGCTACGCGGGTGATGAGTGCCGCGTGCCAGGCGGCGGGACTGGATGACAGGGGTGCGGAGCTGATTCGGCTCGGCGAGAACGCGCTGTTTCGGCTGGCTTCGGCGCCGGTGATCGTGCGTGTGGCCCGTGGAGAGGCTTGGTTGCCCAAAGCCCGTACGGAGGTGGCCGTCTCGCGGTGGTTGGAGGGGGAAGGGTTCCCGGCCGCCCGTCTGGTTGAAGACTTGGAACAGCCGCTCTTGATCGACGGATACCCGGTGACGTTCTGGCACCTGATCGTCGAGGGCGAGCGGAAGGCCTCGTACGGGGAGTTGGGTGGCATCCTCAGGGATCTGCACGCCATGACGCTGCCGGCCGGGTTGGAGTTGCCTCGGTTCGATCCCTTCGGCAAGCAAGAGCTGCGGATCAACCGGGCCATGGTCCCGGAGGATGACAGGGCCTTTCTGAGGAAGCGCTGGCATGAGCTGCGGGCTCAGTATGAGGAGTTGCAGTTTGAGAGCCCGAAGGGGCCGGTGCACGGCGACGCTCATGTACAGAACCTCATGGTGAACGACCAAGGAGAAGTCATCCTGATCGACTTCGAGGCCTTCTGTTTCGATCACCCTGAGTGGGACCTGATGGTCACAGCCACGGAGCATCACAGTCTTGGTTGGCAGACGGACGAGCAGTACTCCGACTTCGTGCGGGCGTACGGGCGGGACCTGCACGACTGGCCCGGCTACGACACGCTCCGACGGCTTCAAGAGTTCGGCATGACCACGTGGCTCATGCAGAACGTGCAGGAGAACGAAGGGACGGCGGCCGAGTACCGCCGGCGTATCGCTGGCTTGCGGAACGACGATGCGCCGCGGGATTGGCGCCCCTGGTAGCCGCTACTCGTCTTCGTATAGGCGGGCGAGCGCTTCGTTCACCTGCTCGTTGAAGGCGACGACTGCGGGGTTGGCTGCGTACGCACTGACCTCTGCCTGGAAGTCGGTCACGTAGCGCTGGAAGCGGGAGGACTGGAGGGAGTCGCCGCCGTCCACGGCAAGGCTGGCTGTGGTGACGGCGGCTTCCAGCTCTCCGTTCAGCAACTGGCTCTGCGCGAGCACCATGCGACAGAAACCGAGGGTGCGGGCGTACTGCGGATCGGTGCTGTCCACAGCGCGCTGTGCGTGCTCGACCGCCTCACGGCGCATCTTCAGATCGCGGAAGCAGTGGCAGAACTCACCCAAGAGTTCTGCGTCGTCGAAGTAGCTCAACCAGGCCGGGTCCTCGGCGCCGCCGGCGCGCTCAAAGTGGCGCTCCGATTGGTTCATGGCGAGAGCCGCCCCGGTCCGTTCGCCTGCGTTGGAGAGTGCCCGGGCTTCCATCGCCCAGTAGTTCGCCATGGCACGCGGGGTCGCCCGCCCCTTGGCGCCCTCGACGGCGGCGCGGGCTAGCTGGATGGCCTGGACGTGGTTGCCGAGATAGTTCGCCTGGTGGCTGAGGTTGCCGAGAATGCGGGCGCCGAACATGCGGTCGTCGATGACCTGGGACAGTCGCAGTGTGGACGTGAGATAGCGGTGGGCGAGCCGGTGGTTTCCGGAGTCGTATGCGGTCCATGCGAGTAACTGGGACACTTCGGCGGCTGCGCCGAATAGGGCCGTGCCCACCTTCTCGCTGTAGCTGGCGCTGAGTAGAGGCAGGACCTCGTGGCGGAAGTAGTGGCGTAGCGCCTTATGGCCGTGGCCTCCGCCGTACTTGAAGTCGAGTTGCATGAAGGTGGCGGCAGCGTCCCTGATCGCACGTACGTCGCGCATGCCGACCCGTTGATGGGCGGGACTGTCGGCCTGGATGCCGTCCGGGCGCGCGATCATCCACGACAGGACGGCGGAGCTGAGGTCTGAGTCCGCAACGATCAGTGGCTCGGGTGTGACGGTGTCGGCGCGTTCTTGGGCGAGCCCGTCCAGCATCGACAGCACGTCGGGGACCGTACTGGGATACCCGATCGGTTCCGGAGCGGCGGACTGTGTGTGATCGAAGAAGCCGAGATCCCCGGGATTGATCCTGCGGCCGAGTTTGGCGCTCAGCACGTCCGCCATGAGTGCCGCAGTCTGAGGCTGGATGCCCGCGCCGTCCCGCCATCGCTGTACGGAGACGTGCGTAGTCCCCAGACTGATGCCGCGCTGGGCGGCGGCATCCTTCATGCGCTTCGCCAGGCCCTTGTTCGAGACCTGCGCCTCGTCCATGACGGCGACTAAGTGCGCGTTCGGCTCCCGGCTCATGCTCCCCTGCCCAACCCGAGAATGACGGCGAGTGCTCATCTTGTCACAGCAGTATCACCCCGGGGGTTCATTCGCGAACCCCCCTTGGCTTTGCAGGTGTTCACGTGAACCCCCCGATGAACGCTCCCGATCGCACTCCCGGCGCCGTGTACTGGCCTGCGTGAAGCAAACGGCGACATGAGAGCCGTCGGAGGCTCGGAAGGGGATGTGATGGACGCGGGGAAAGCCGAGTACGTGGCGAGGGAGCTGGAAGCGTATGCCCACTGGTTCGCTGCACCGGACCCGTCCGCAAACGCGCACTTCCTGGCACTGACGCTCTTCGACGAGTGCGGCGACGCCGCCCGAATCGCGCGTGACACGACGTCGGCGTTTCTGCGGGGCGTCGTCACGGGTGAAGTGGTGCATGACGCCCGGCTGGCCGTTTCAGAGCTGGTGGGAAACGTGGTGAACCACGTGGTGCCGGACCGTACCCGTTCCCGGCCCGGCGGACGTCGGCGCATCGACGTGATCTTCAAGCTGTACCCCGCGTGGTTCTTCATCGGAGTCAAGGACGAAGACTCGACGCCGCCGATTCTCCCCATGGGCGATGCCCTCTGTCCCGAGTTGGTGGGGGAGCTGAGCGAGGCGGTTCTTCCGGATAGCGGCCGCGGGTTGATGATCACGCAACGGATGGCGGCGGCGGTGTGGTGGACGCCGGACGAGGGCGGCGGCAAGACGGTCTGGTGTCGCTTCGACCTGGACGGTTACAAACCGCGTCAATGATCTCCGGGCCGCCGCCTCCTCGTCACTCCCACGCGATCGGGAGCAGGGCGGTGGCTCGGAAACCGGCCGGAGTCTGACCCCTCCGGCCAGCGGAGCGCGGCCTCTTGCGATAGGGCCACTGGACTCCCCCGCCCTGGAGCAGGGGGCCGCGCTTCACAACCACATACCGAGGCCGGGCCACCCCATCAGCCCTGGAAAGCGAAGGGTGGCCCGGCTGGGAACACGGCGGTTCCCGGTGCCTGATGGTACCGGGGCCGCCGTGCTGCTTTCGGCCCTGGTCTAAAGGAAGTTGATGACCAGTTATGTGGATCAGGGCTGAGGTGGGCAAGGTGACTGGCGCAAGTGAGGACTGGCTCGGCGATGGGCTCGACGGCATCGCGGGCGTGGAGACCGGCCTCTGGGTGCCGGGAGTCGACTACTTGGCGGGCTGGCGTGAGGGGCGTGAGGTCGCTGATCGCCTGAACAGGGCGCTCCTGAGCGCGGGCTTCGAGTTGTCCGTCGTGCGGGCCGTCGCCTCGACGAATGAGGACGGGCGCGGCGTCGTTCGCCTGGCGGGCAGGCCTGCTGACATGGACCGGCTCGCTGTGCTTCTGGAGGCGGGGGACGATGGCGACGGTGGTGCAGCATGAGGCGTCCATCCGCTGGTGAGCGCGGCACGTGGGCACGTCGCCGGCCGCAGAGACTTTGGGCAGTAGCTGCCATGGGGCGAGAGAACAGGGGGCCTTACGCTCGCCCGCGAACCGGGCTGGCTGTTGGCCTGCCCGCAATGGCCCGGTCGGCCCCCTGTTCTTCGAGGCTCGCCCCATGGGAGCTGCCTAAAGTCTCGGAGGCCGTCGACCCCCAGCCCACCCCGCCCCTGCTCACGACGGCCGGTCGACTCCTCGACGTCTCGGGCGTGCTGCGGTCTGGGGCGGCCGGCGACTGGCCGGGACCGGCGGTCACGCCGCACGCCCGGCCGGGGCGGCCGGGCGGCCCGGCGCGCCGCAGGCGCGCCCTTGAGGAAGTGAAGGCTGTTTCGACCGATCGCCGCTGGCACTCAGGCGCGGGCGCGTCGTGCGGGCTGCTTGTCGGCGGTGATCCGGAAAGCGAGTTCGGCACGGTCGGCGCCGATTCGGAGTTCTTCGAGGATCAGGGGACGGTCGTCGGTGCCGTGCGTAACGCGGGCGAGGTGCAGGATGGGGGTCGCGTCGGGGAGCTGGAGCGTAGCGCGCTCGTCGGGCAGCGGCATGCGGGCGCGGACCGTCTCCGACCACCACAGCTTGTGGCCGTCCGTGGTGAGCACCCAGTAGATCGCTGCCGGTCGCTTCCACGGTTCTTCCGCGAGCAGCGGCACCGCCTCGGCGACTTCGAACGGGATCAGAGTGCGATGCATCGCGCGGGTGCCGGTGGCAGTGTCGATCAGGAGCCGGTCACAGCCGAACACGGCTTCCTCCTCGGCCAGTTGGAGAAGCTGACCGGTGGCTTTCGTGGTGCGCGCGCGGTACGTGGTGGGCTCTTCGGCCTCCTCCCAGATGTCAGCATCGGGCATGGCGAACTGGCCGTCTGTGGTGCGGCTGATACGTCGTTCGAGGGTGAGCGTGGGCTGGCCGTCGGAGCGTACGAAGCTGCCCTTGCCGTGGCGGACGTCGATCAGGCCTTCGGCGCGCAATGCGGCGATCGCGTTTCGGACCGTGGGGCGGGAGACGCCGTAGCGGCTCATGAGCTGGGCTTCGGACGGCAACAGGGAGTCAGGGGCGAACTCGCCCGACAAGATCGCCTCGCGGATTGCGGCGGCGACTTGCTGGTAGAGGGCTCCGGGGCGCTGGATCTCCGACATCTCGGCATCTCCGGTGTGAGGTCGTAGGCACGTCGCACGCGCGACATCACTCGTCAGCATAAGTAGTTGCGCTCTCGCCGTACAGAACCTCATAGTCATAACTCGTTAGGACAAGTGACGTCAGTATCTCTCTGATGTCCCGACTGGCCAGGGAGGCCAACACCAATGCAGTCCATTCCCGTGGACACGGCGCGGCTCGGCGTACTGCGGTGTGCCAGCGCGCCCGAAGTGAAGCTCAGCAACACCGAGACACAGGAGGTGAAGAAGGACCGGGACGGCAACACGGTCTACACCGTGGCCGTCACCGTGCGGCCGGACGGACGGCGTATCTCCGTGATCGAGATCGCCGTCAGCGGTGAGCCCAAGGGCATCGAACCGGGTCAGGTCGTCAAGGTCACCGGCCTGACGGCGTTCGCCTGGTCGATGGGCGACCGCAGCGGCGTCAGCTTCCGCGTGGACGCTGTCTCGCCCGCGCACGGAACGGCCGGGCAGGGCAAGGGCGGTGACGCGTGATGGGCGCGATCCTGCTCGCCTTCGCCCTAGCCGTGCTGGCCTGGGTGCTCGTCGTCGGCGACCTGGTCCGCCGCCACCGGCCGGCCTGGCACTGGTACCTCGTCGGCTACCCGGTGACTGCGTGCCGGGTGATGTTCACCTGGCGCCGGGTCGCCATGCTCAACGACCTGTCCGTATCCCGTCTTCCGGCGCGCACGCTGATCGGGCATCTGCTGGTCAAGGGTGATCCGGTGCGGCCAGTGGCCCCGCGGAGCTCCTTTCCGCGTGCTACGCGCACGGGGCTGACTGTGACCGTGAGGCTGCACGCGGGCCAGACCCCGGTGACCTACCTGAAGGCGGCCGATGCGCTCGTGCACGCGTGGAAGGTCCACGCAGTGCGGGTCACCTCGCCGGAACGCGGCCTCGTCCTGCTGACTGCGATGGCCAGTGATCCGCTGGAGCGGCCCGGCTTAGCGACCGCACCCGCCGAGCTGCTGTCCGCGCTCATCGGCGCGCTGGAGACCGGTCGGGCGTGGGTGATGAACCTGCGCCTGGTGCCGCACTGGCTCATCGTCGGGGCCACCCGGTCCGGCAAGTCCACCCTGCTGGCCCGGCTGATCACTCAGCTCGCACCGCAGCCGGTCGCCTTGGTCGGCATCGACTGCAAGGGTGGCATGGAACTCGGCTTGTTCTCCGGTCGGTTGAGCGCGCTGGCCACATGCCGACGCGAAGCGGTCGCCGTGCTCTCCGCGCTCGTCATCGACATGCAAGACCGGATGAGCGCCTGTCGGTCGGCCGGTGTGCGCTCGATATGGGAACTGCCGGACAAGCTCCGACCGGTTCCGGTCGTCGTGCTCGTCGACGAGATCGCAGAGCTGTACCTGTCCGACGGCACACGCGACAGCAAGGCAGAAGCCGAACAGTGCTCCACGCTGCTGCTGCGTCTGGCTCAGCTCGGGGCAGCCCTCGGCGTCCACCTGGTCGTGGCCGGACAGAGGGTCGGCTCCGACCTGGGGCCCGGTGTCACCGCCCTACGGGCCCAGCTCGGCGGCCGGATCTGCCACCGGGTCAACGACCCAGGCACGGCAGAGATGACCTTGGGCGACCTGAACAAAGACGCCGTGGCCGTCGCACAAGCGATCACGGCGGAGGAACGGGGCGTGGCCGTGTGCACCGGCCCGGATGGCGGGTGGAGTCGTGCCCGCTCCCACCTCACGCCCACAGAAGAGGCCGTGTCGACGACCCGCAGGCATGCGGCCCTCACCCCGGATCTGCCCGCCCTCGGCCGCGCTCTGGCAGCACTGGAAGGAGACGACAAGTGATCAGCGAAGGTACGGCGTTCACGTTCGCGGTGGTCTTCGGGATCATCACCGTCCTCCTCGTCCGCTCCCGCGATGTGCGCGCGTGGGAAGCGGTCTGCGTCGGCCTCTTCGGCCTGTACCTCGGCCAGACCCCTGTCATCTACACGGTGCACGGACTCGTCACCTGGGTGATCAGCGGCTTCTCCCACACCTGACCAGAGAAGGGAACGCAACGGCATGCCTATGCCCCGCGTGAGGTGCCCCCACTGCAAGGGCGACGGAGCCCGGAAGACATGGACCGGCCGGCTGCGGCGCTGCCGCGTCTGCCGGGGGACCGGCACCATCCGCTGAACCTCAGACTCCACCCGGGCACACACGGAAGGTGACCCCCATGACCAACACCGCCCCGCCACCCCTCCACCGTGCCGCTGCGGCGGCCCACCCCGGAAGGTCACCACCATCACCCCGGAGTACGCACCGGCTGACCGGCGCGCCGTCCTCGACCGCGCGGCGCGCCTGCGTCAGTTGCCCGAAGCAGACCGCGACGCAATCCGCCTCGCTCAAGACCCTAAATTTCCGCGCTGGCTGGACCAGGTCACCGCTACCGGTGGCTGCGCACACCCCGTCCACCTGTCCGGCTCGACCACGACCCTGGACGCCGAAACGGGGGAAGTCCTCCACCACTACGACACCCGCAACGAACCTGGCGAACGCCTCCTCGTCCGCTGCCGCAACCGACGCGCAACCGTCTGCCCGGCATGCTCCCGCCTCCACGCGGGCGACACTTTTCACCTTGTCCGCGCGGGCCTCCTCGGCGGCAAGAACGTCCCCGCCACGGTCCGGCACCGCCCTCGGCTCTTCGTGACCCTGACCGCCCCGTCCTTCGGCCCCGTGCACCGGGCCGGAGAGCAATGCAGGCCCCGCCGCGACCGTGAGGTGTGCGAACACGGCCGCTCCCTTGGCTGCGGCGCCATGCACGGCCCTGATGATGCCGCCGTCGGACTGCCGCTGTGCGCCGAGTGCTACGACTACACGGGCCACGTGCTGTGGCACGCGCACGCGTCCAAGCTGTGGGATCGGTTCGTCATCGACGTCCGGCGGCGTTTGGCCTCCTCGGTCGGCCTCGTGCAGTCCCGATTCGCCGAGCATGCCCGGCTGTCCTTCGCCCGCGTCGCCGAGTATCAAAAGCGGGCGGCCGTCCACGTGCACACCATCGTCCGCCTCGACGGCCCGGCCGGGCCCAGCGACGAACCCCCGGCTTGGGGCACCGTCGACCGCCTGACCGACGCCGTACGGGCATCGGCGCATCGGGTCCAGGTCGGAACGCCCTACAGTCCGGCCGTTGGTGAGGTGGTGCTGCGCTGGGGCGCCCAGCTTGATGTCCGTCGGCTGCGCGTCGACGGTGACGGGCCGGATGACGACGCGGTGGCCGCGTATGTCGCGAAATACGTCACCAAGGGAGCCAGCGAGACAGGCGCCGGCACCGACCATCCGCTCACGGCCTGGCACGACATCGGCATGATGCCCGTGAGCGAACACGTCCGCACCCTCATGCGGACCTGCTGGCGCCTCGGCGGCCTCCCTGAGTACGAACACCTCCGCCTCCGCGCCTGGGCTCACACCCTCGGCTACCGGGGGCACATCCTCACCAAGTCCCGTGCCTACTCCACCACCTATGCGGCCTTGCGTGCCGAACGCGCCCACCACATGGGCCACGGCAGCGGACGAGACGAGATCCCCAACCAGGTCACCGATCGGCACTGGCGTTACGTCGGCTCTGGCCATACCCCCGGTGCGGCGCTCATCGCGGCGGGAATCGCGGATGACCTTGCAGAGTCTCGACGGCTTGGCACCGAAGCGAAGCAAGAGGGGAGTGGCGCTTATAACCGCACTTCCCGAGCGTGAGCCGCAGCAGTCAGGGCGCCCGCTGCCGCCTCGGTGTGGCGACGGCAGGGCACCGAGTGTGATCGAAAGCGAGATCGTGATCGTTGACGATGATGGCACGGAAGAGCCGTTCGACCCCGCGTCGTGGTTCTCGTGAGTCGAGAAGCCACCTCCCCGTACGGCTCGAGAAGGCGGCTGCCCGCGTCAGTCGGACGGACCGTGCTAGAAGGCCTCCGCGAAGTCGTCCTCCTTGAGTATCAGCCGGTCCCGTACATCCTTGGGGATCATCAGCTTCATGTGGATGCGTGGGGCGCGTACGCCCTTCACCTTGGTCCGCTTGATCACGCACCTCACTCCGACCCGGAGAAGATCCGCGGCCATGGCCTCCATACCGCCTTCCTCCCAGTGGGTACGGAACGACTTGCCGTTGTGCACGGCCACCCACCGGTCCTTGGTCGACTCGGGGTCGATGGCCTCCAGTTGCTTGATGAGGTCGTCCAGTGTCTTCTCAGCCTGCTCTTTGGTGAAGCGCGTCTTCGTGAAGCGGCCTCCAGGCTCAAGCCCGGTCATGTAGTAGCTGATGGACTGTTCCAGGCGCAGTTGTTCCTTGCGGGCCTCGGCGCCCTGCCGGTACTCGCGTGTCATGACGGGTTCGTCCCCGAGAACCCTCAGAACGTCGCCGACGAGCTTGCCGTAGATCTCATCGGGGTTCGGAGCGCCGTGGCCTCCGGCCTTGCACTTGCCACACCGCAGGTACGAATAGGACCGATCCTTGACGCGGTTCTGCTGAACAGTCATGTTCGAGCCGCAGTCGTGGCAGATCAGGACTCCGAGGAACCTTGTTGCCCCCTCCGGGCGCCGGGTGGGCTGGTTCTTCCCTCGGCGGTCGAGTGCCTCTTGAAGGCTGTTGAACTCGTCCTCGGTGAAGATCGGGTCTGCCACGCGAATGGGCTTCGCGTCGCTACCCAGAACGATCTTCGAGCGGCGTACGCCCCCGTTCTTGTCCTCTTCTACGCGGTAGCCCATGAGTGCCGGGTTCCTGAGTCGGCGGAGCTGTGTCGACGCTGTCAGGCCTGATCCGCAGAGGCCGGCGCGCACCAGGACCTTGACCATGCGCCGGGCGGAAGCAGGCTTGTCCCGCATGGCGGCCTTGCGGCACCAGTGCAGTGCCCGGTGCGCGTCCTTGTCGATGGCGAGTACGACCCTGCCGTTCTCGTCCTCCGCCGTCTCGTACCCGTACCCCGGCTTGCCCACAAGCCAGTCGCTCTGTGTCTTGGTGTAGTCCCAGAGGCTCGCTACGCGCGTGCTGGTGTTGGCGGCCTCGATCTCGGCGATGCCGCCGACGATCGTGACCATGATCTTCCCGGCCGTTGTAGTCAGGTCGATCGAGTCGTTCTTGGAGACGAGGTTCTTCCCATACTTCAAGCACCAGTCGATCATGGTGCTGAGGTCCGAGAGGCGACGTACGAAACGGTCCAGTTTCCAGAAAAGGATCTCGTCGAACTCGGGCGCCCGGTTGTTCAGCCAGTCCCCGAGCTCCTTGCGCTTCCACGGCGGAACCTTCGTCGCCGAGACGTTGAGATCGCTCGCGACTCCGATCACTCGGCAGCCGCGCTCCCTGGCGAGCAGACGTAGATCGAGTTCCTGCCGGACGGGCGATGTCGTGTCGTCGGTGAGGACCGACAGACGCACGGACAAGAGTGCCCGCGGTGCGTCGTCCGGCAGGAGGGCTTCCGTCTTCTTCAGCTCCCGTAAGAGGGCTAAGTCAGCCTCGGACCATTCGGCATCAACTGAGTACAGCCCGCGGTCAGTTGCGGCGCGGGTCCTCGTTCGCTTCCCCATGACCTGCACGGTAGCGGTTTTGGGTCCGTTGGTGAATGGCCGCAGATGGACACGGAGATCCAGATCGGTCCGACGGGGAAGAAGCTGCTGCCCCTGTCGGTCAAGAACGCCGGCCCGGCGCCTGCTTCGAGCGGGCACGCGCACTGACACCGTCGTCGGCGGCTGCCTCCGCGAGGAGGAGGTAGCCGGCGGCGGTCCAGGTGTAGGCGCGGTCCCTCAGGCCCGTGCCGGTCAGGGCGTTGAAGTTCTCGGCGAAGCCGTGGGTTTCGCACAGGGTGCGGAAGCGGATGCTGATGTCGGCTGCCAGCCGGTGGTGGCCGGCGCGGCGCAGGCCGTCTTCGATGAGGACCGTGGCGGGGGCCCAGATCGGGCCGCGCCAGTAGCCGTCGGCGAGGTAGTGCGGTGAGGTCGGCAGCTCCGTGGCCAGGCCGTGGGGGGTCAGGTGGGCCGCGATGCGGTCGGCCAGCCGGGCGCTGATCCCGGGCGGGAGGTGCTCGCCCAGCACGATGGGCATCAGGTCGAGAAGGCTGGAGCCGGTCCAGGTGTTCCCGCTGTGGACGCCTCGGGTGGTGAAGCGGTCGCCGGTCCAGAGTTCGTCCAGCAGGGCCGCCTGGGTCGCCTCGGCGGCTCGTGTCCACCGCGTGGCGTCGTCAGGTCTGTCCAAGTGTGCTGCCAGGGCGGCGAGTTCGTGCTGCTGGAGGATGAGGAAGGCGGCCAGGTCCGCGGTGACGACCACGCGTTCGGGGTCGAACGTGGTGGCGTTGTCCCAGCCGCTGTCGTTGCCGTGGTGGTAGTGGGGGAGTGCCGCGCCGGGGGTGCGCCGGGCGGTGAGCCAGAAGGTCGTCCAGCGTTCCAGCCGGTCGTAGGCGCCTGCCAGTTCCGTGCGGTCGGGGGGTGTGGGCAGGCGGCGGCGCAGGTGGCCGAGGGCCCAGCCGTGGATGGGCGGTTTGACGAAGTTGTGCAGGACCTCGGAGTGGGTGACCGAATCGGGGAGCGCCCCGGTCTCGTCCTGGTGGTCGAAGGGAAGCTGGTACTGGTCCCAGGCCAGTTCGGGGCAGCCGGGGGCCAGGGCCAAGGCGTTGAAGCAGTGGTCCCAGCTCCAGACCTTGTCCATCCAGTGCTTGGACATCAGTACGGCGGGCCGGGGGACCAGCCCCGCCGGGCGTACGGTCGCGGACCACACGACGTAGGCGGCGAGTTCGGCGGCCGGGGTGGCCGAGGAGCGCCAAGGGGCCACCGCGTCGACGAAGTCCGCGAAGGCGTTCCGCGCCGTCTCGACGATCTTGCCGAAGAGTGAGGTCGACACGTACGGCGGGCGGGCCGTGTCGAGTTCCTCGACGGCGATCTCCCAGGAGTCGTCCGGGCCTGCGGTGACCGTGAGGCCGCGGTCGGCGGTGCCCAGGGTCTGGTCGCCGTGGGTGTGGGGCACCGTGCCGGACAGGACGGTGACGCGGTAGCGGCGGCCGGTCTCGTACGACGTGAAGACGTAGGCCTCGGTGGCCGCGTCGCGGAAGAAGTACGTGCCGCTGAAGGGGGTCAGCGTGCGGGCCGAGGCGCAGACGCGCAGCGACAGTGCCGTGCCGCGCAGGCGGACGGTGTCCGGCGACTCGTAGGCGAGGTCGACGCGGCCGGCCGTACTGATCCAGCTCAGCAGGCCCGGGGTGGCCTCCACCCGGGTCTCGGCCCGCTCGCCCGTCGCCCGGTCGAGGGGCGTCAGGCTCAGCACGGCGTGCATGCCGTTCTGGTGCGAGACGAGGTGGAGGTCTTCGGCGTACGTCTTCTCCGCCACCACGGGGGAGATGTCGAACCAGGATCCGGACGTGCTGAACGGGATGTCCTGGACGGAGAAGGCCGGGCCGGAGCGGTCGGCGGTCATGAAGGGGCACTCGTTTCTCGAGCAGGGATCGTGCGGAGGTCGGTCCTCGACCACACCCGGTCAGTCCTTGACCGCGCCGGCTGTCACGCCGGCGGCGACATAGCGCTGGGCCAGGACGAGGATGACCGCGGCCGGCAGCGAGGCCACGACGGCGGTGGCCATGATGGCGTTCCACTCCTGGTTGTTGTTGCCGATGTAGTGGTAGATGCCGAGGGTGATCGGCTCCCGCGCGCCGCCGTTGACGAGGGTGCTCGCGAAGACGAAGTCGGACCAGGACCACAGGAACGCGAACAGCGACACGGTGACGACGGCGTTGCGGCTCATCGGCAGGACGATCGAACGGAAGGTGCGCCAGGGGCCCGCACCGTCCGTCCGCGCCGCCTGGAGCAGTTCGTCGGGGATGCCGGACATGAACGCGGTGAAGATGAGTACCGCGAAGGGGACGGCCAGGGTGGAGTCGGCGACGATCAGGCCGGGGACGGACTGGAGCAGGCCGAGCTGGAGGTAGATGGCGTAGAAGCCCATCGCCATGATGATGCCGGGGATCATCTGGGCGGCGAGCAGGACGAAGCCGAGGATGCCGCCGCCGCGCGGGCGCAGCTTGGCCAGCGCGTAGCCGGCGGGGGCGGACAGGGCCACGGTCAGGGCGACGGTGCCCAGGCCGATGACGAGGCTCGTGCCGAGGTAGGGCAACTGCTCGTCGAGGACGCTGCGGTAGCCGGCCAGGGTGCCGTGGACGGGGAACAGGTCCGGTGGACTCTTGCGCAGGTCCTGGTCGCGGGTGAGGGACACGTTCAGCATCCAGTAGACCGGGAAGAGCATGATCCCGGTCAGCAGGACGCCGAGGGTCGTCTTTGCCCAGTCTCCCCACGTGCGCTTGCCGCTTCGGCTCATGAGAGCGCCTGCTTCCTCTGCACCCGGGCGTAGACCAGGCCGAACGCCAGGGCGGCCACCACCAGCAGGTTGCCCACGGCCGCGCCCGGGCCGAAGGCGGGCAGCAGGTTGCCGAAGCCGAGTTGGTAGGACCAGGTGGCGAGGGTCGTGGACGCTCCCGCCGGGCCGCCCTTGGTCATGATCCAGATGATGTCGAAGACCTTGAGCGTGTAGACCAGCCCGAGCAGCAGGGTGATCGCGGACACCGGCCGCAGCAGCGGGAAGGTGATGCTCCAGAACCGCCGCCAGGCACCCGCCCCGTCGAGGGCGGCGGCCTCGTACAGGCCGGCCGGGATGGACTGCAGGCCGCTGTGGAGCACGACCAGGTTGAACGGGATGCCGATCCAGATGTTGGCGATGATCACGGAGGTGAGCGACCAGGTCGGCGAGGTCAGCCAGTTCACCGGGTCGATGCCGACGGTGCTCAGCAGGGCGTTGACCAGCCCGGAGTCGCTGTTGAGCAGCCACGACCAGGTGGAGGCCGACACGATCAGCGGCAGCAGCCAGGGCACCAGGAACAGCGCCCGCAGGGTGGCGGAGAGCCGGAAGTGCTGGTTGAAGAAGACCGCGAGCGCCAGGCCGATGGCGTACTGGAAGGCCAGGCACACGGCGGTGAACACCACGGTGTGGAGCAGGGCGGGTGCGAAGGCCGGGTCGTCGAAGACGGTCCGGTAGTTGTGCAGGCCCGTGAAGGGCGCGTCACCCTGGACGAAGGAGCGGACGGTGTAGTCGCGCAGGCTCAGGTCGAGGTTGCGGTAGAGCGGATAGGCGTAGAAGAGGGCGAGGTACAGCGTCACCGGGGTGAGGAAGGCCCAGGCGGCCCACTGTCTCGTGTGGATCGTCTGTCTCGTGTGGGTCGTAGGAAGACCTCGGTCCATGGTCACTCGGCAGCGGACTGGGCGGTGGTGAGCGCGTCCTTCGGCGACTTCGAGCCGCTGAGCGCGGACTGCACGGCCTTCCACAACTGCTCGGAGATCTTGGGGTACTTCGTGCCGAGGTCGTCACTGGTACGGCCCTTGGCCGACTTGACCGCGTCCACCCATGGCTTGAGCGCAGGGTCGGCCGCCACCTGCTTGTCCTGGACCTCGCCGGTGGGTGCGACGTAGGAGAGGGTGGTGTCGGTGTCGTACAGGTTCTTGGTGCTGGTCAGGCAGGTCGCGAGCTTGCGCGTGGTGGCGTAGCGGCCGGTGTCGCTCTGCACCGGGACGGTGACGAACTCGCCGCCCGTCGGGGCCGCGGCGCTGCCTCCCTGGGCGGCGGGGACGGGCAGGACGCCGAAGTCGAAGCCGGCCTTCTTGGCGGCCGCGAGCTGCCAGGTGCCGTTCTCCGCGAAGGCGTAGTCGCCGGTCGCGAACTCCTGCCAGCTCGTGGTCTGGGTGTTGTTGAGCACCGAGTTGGGGGCGTAGCCCTTGTCCAGCCAGTCCTTCCAGAGGGAGAGCGCGGAGACGGCCGCGGGCGAGTCGACGTCGGTCAGCTCGGCTCCGGAGCCCCAGAACCACGGCAGGAACTGGAAGCTGCCCTCCTCGGTGCCGATCGCGGAGAAGGTGATGCCCTTCTTGCCGGCCTGCTCGACCTTCGCCAGCGCGGCCGTCAGCGACGTCCAGTCCTTGACGGTGGCTATGTCCACCCCGGCGTCCTTCAGGACCTTCTTGTTGTAGTAGAGGGCGAGGGTGTTGGCGCCGATCGGGGTGCCGTAGGTCTTGCCGCCCGACTGGCCGGCCGCGAGCAGGTTGGGGTCCACGCCCGAGGTGTCGAGTTTGCTGTCGTCGGTGGTGGTGAGCACGCCCGCCTCGGCCAGGGTCGACACCACGGGGTTGTCGACGATGAGGACGTCGGGGGAGTTGCCCTGCTGGGCGGCGAGCAGCGTCTTGTTGGCCAGGTCGCTGGTGTCGAAGCCGGTCCGCTTGATCTTCACTCCGGCCTCGCTGCCGCAGGCGTCCAGCAGCTTCACCCACGCGGAGCCCTTGGCGAACTGCGGGTACGGGTCCCAGATCGTGTACGTGCCGTCGTCCGCCGCCTTCGTCCCGGTGCCTGCCGAGCCGGATCCACAGGCGGTGGCGCTCGTGGCGACGGCCAGGGCGGTCAGGGCCGCGGCGGTCAGGCGGCGCCGTCTGGAGATGCTGTTCATCGCGGGGTCCTTTGTTTCGGGCATGCGGGTGCCGAGGCGAGGGCGCTGCTGGAAGTGGGCACGCCGAACAGCGCTGATGAGCCTTCGGGCGTGTGACGGGGTGAAGGAGGAGGCCAGGGGTCTCGGTCAGGGCGTCGTATCGGCCCTGGTGCCCCCGGCGGGCGTGACACCCGCGGGCCCGGTGCTGGCCCGCAGGGAGATGGGCGGGGTGAGGAGGTGGTGCCGGGGCGGGGCGCCGGGGTGGTCGAGCCGCTCCACCAGCAGCTCGACGGCGAGCCGGCCCAGGTCGGCCGCGGGTACGTCCGCCGCCGTGAGCCGCGGGGTCACCGTCTCCGCCCAGCGGGCGGCCACGACCCCGGTGACGGAGAAGTCGCGCGGGACATGGCGGCCGGCCTGGGCCAGCCCCCGGTACAGGCCGCCCAGCGCGGCCTCGTTCAGCGTGACCAGGCCGGTGGTGGCCGGGTCGTCGTGCAGGATCCGTTCCACACAGGCCTGGCCCGAGGCGGCGTCGTCCCCGCAGCAATAGGTGCGCACGGTCAGCCCGCGCTCGGCCGCGGCCTTGGTGAAACCGTCCAGGCCGCGGTGCGCGGACTCGTACCCGGCCCGCAGCAACTGCTCCGGACGGTTGACGAAGGCGATCCGGCGGTGGCCGAGATCCGCCAGGTGATGGACGCAGGCCTCCACGAGTGCGATGTGGTCCAGGCCCACCCACCAACTGCCCTCGGGGTGAGCGGTACGGCCGATGGCGACGGCCGGGAAGTCCAGGGCGGCCAGATGGTCGGCCCGGTCGTCCTCCAGCCTGATCTCCATCAGGATCGCGCCGTCGACCCGCCGCTCACCCAGCAGTCGCTGGAAGGAACGGTCGCTGTCCACGCCGCTGGGGGACAGCAGCACGTCGTAGTCGTAGACCGCGGCGGCCTCGACGACACTGCCGATGAAGTCGAGCTGCATTCCCGTGTAGTGGTTTCCGGCGGGCGGGAAGACCAGGCCGAGGGTGCTGGTCCGCCCGTTGGCCAGGGCGCGGGCACTGGCGCTGGGCCGGTACCCGAGTTCGTCGACGACCTGCTGGATCTTCCGGCGGGTGTCGTCCGACACGGGGCGCTTGCCGCTCAGTGCGTAGGACACGGTGCTCCGCGAGACACCGGCCCGGCGGGCGATCTCACCGATGTTCACGGCAACTCCTTGCTCGAAGACCGAACCGGTTCGACGTCGACCGGCCGTTGTCGAACCGGTTCGCATGGAGGGAACGTAGGAACTGCCCGGGCGCCTGTCAACACCCGGAACGAACTTCGCAGGCCGGGCGCCACGGCCGAGGAGATTCCCGTGTCGAAGGGATTGCTGGCCCGAGGTACCGGTGCTAGCTTCCCGAACCGGTTCGATGCGGCGATCCCGTTTCCCGGCCTGCCTCCCCTCCCCGAGCCCACCACCGTCACCCCAGCACCGTCACCCACCACCGTCACCCACATCGCGTCTCTGTGCGCAGCCTGAATCGAACCGGTTCGACGATCCCCGACGTTTTGACGACCCCGACGATGAGGACGCCATCCATGCCATCCGCTGACAGATCCACGCGGCGCCGCGCCCCGGCCGCCGTGGCGCTGACCCTCGGTGCGGGCCTGCTGGCCGCACCGGCAGTTCCCGCGCACGCGGCGGAGCCGCCCCGGCCCGCCGCCCGTTACACCTTCGACCAGGACGACATGGCCTCCGGGAAGATCGCCGACAGCTCCGGCAACGGCCTGACGGCAGACCTGGTGAACGCCTCCACCGCCCGGTCCGTCGAGGGCACGGCCGGGGGCAAGGCCCTCGCTCTGCCCGGCGGTGCCGCCGACTCCAGCGGTGCGTACGTCCGCCTGCCCCGTGAAGTGGTCGGTGACGCGGCCGACCTGACGGTCTCCGCGCGCGTGAAGTGGAGCGGCGGCAAGTCGCCCTGGCAGCGGATCTTCGACCTGGGCACCGACACCACCAAGTACCTCTTCAGCACCCCGTACAACGGCAGCGGTCTGTTCCAGACCTCCGTGACCACCGGCGGAGGGGGCGCGGAGGCACAGGTGCGCGGCTACGCGCCGCTCCCCGCGGACCAGTGGCGGACGGTGACCGTCACCCTCGACACCTCCGCCGGCCGGCTCACCACCTACCTCGACGGCGTGCCGGTCTCCTCCGCCGAGACCGGCATCAAGGCCAAGGACCTGCTGGAGAGTTCGGCCACCGCCGCCGGTTACATCGGCAAGTCCCTCTACCCGGACCCGCTGCTCAAGGGCGCGATCGACGACTTCACCGTGTGGCACGCGGCGCTGAGCGCCGAGCAGGTGGCCGGTACGGTCGGTGCCGTGCCGACCGTCCAGGAGCTCTCGAAGACGTCCTTCGAGGTCCGTACCACCACCGGGACCGCCCCGTCCCTCCCGGCCGCCGCCCGCGCCTCCTTCACCGACGGCTACGACCGTGACATACCGGTCACCTGGGACGCCGTACCGTCCGAGAAGTACGCCAAGCCCGGGACGTTCACCGTCGCCGGGACCGCGGCCGGACGCGCGGTGAAGGCGACCGTCACCGTGGTCCGCGAGGGGCAGCTCACCGTCGACCTCGGCTCGGACACCGGCGCTTTCCACGGCGGTGCCTCCGGCACCCTCTACGGCGTCTACGGACCGGACGTCCCCACCAACAACCTCATGGAGGGCATGGGCCTGCGCACGGTCTCCACCAAGGCGCAGGACGGCCCGCAGCATCCCGGTGCCGACGCGCTGGAGGTGGTCAAGCCGCTGGCCGACTCCACCGACGGCGATGTGTACATCTACATGACCGACATCCACCGCGGCTTCCCGTACCAGTGGCCGGGCGACACCCCCGAGGAGAAGCTCAAGCTCTACCGGGAGAAGGTCGCCCAGCAGGTCGACCAGGTCCTGAAGCTGCCGAAGCAGTACCAGGACAACATCGTCTTCGTGCCGTTCAACGAGCCCGAGGGCAACATGTTCGGCACCGGCGAGTGGAGCTACGACAAGGTCAGCTGGCTCGACGACCCCGACGCCTACTTCGCCGCCTGGGACGACTTCTACAAGCTCATCAAGGGCAAGATGCCCGAGGCCCGCATCGCCGGCCCCAACACCAGCGTCCTGTACGACCAGGTGAAGGGCTTCCTCACGCACACCCTGGCCGCCGGCACCCTCCCGGACGTCATCACCTGGCACGAGCTGAGCCACCCGGAGGCGGTGCGCGCGAGCGTCGCCAAGTACCGGGCGTGGGAGAAGGACCTGTTCAAGGGCACCGACAAGGCGGGCACCGAACTGCCCGTCAACATCAACGAGTACGCCTTCAACTACCACACCTCGGTGCCCGGCCAGATGATCCAGTGGGTGTCCGCGATCGAGGAGTCCAAGGTCGACGCCGACATCGCGTACTGGAACATCGACGGCAACCTCTCCGACTCCGCGGTGCAGTCGAACCGTGGCAACGGCCAGTGGTGGCTGCTGAACTCGTACGCGTCGATGAGCGGCCACACCCTGAAGGTCACTCCGCCCTTCCCGGGCGAGAACTACACCATGCAGGGCGTCGGCACGCTCGACGAGAAGAGGAAGCAGGCCCGGCTGCTCTTCGGCGGCTCCACCGGCAAGGGCCACATCACCTTCGCGGGCGTCCCGAAGAAGCTGTTCGGCGACCGTGTGCACGCCTGGGTGAAGGAGATCGAGTGGAGCGGTCAGGTCGGCGACAACTCCGGCCCGAAGCTGCTCACCGAGCGGAACCTCGAGGTCGGTGACGACGGCACGGTCGTCGTCGACTTTGGCGACGGCGGGCTGCCGGCGCTGAAGGAGTCCTCGGCCTACGAGATCGTCCTCAGCCCGGCCGGGAAGGCGAAGAGCACCCAGTCCCCGCCCGTGCGCTGGCAGGGTTCGTACGAGGCGGAGGACGCCGCCCACACCGGATCCGGCTGGTCGAAGAACGGCCCGGAGGGCTCGCCCCGCGACGTGTCGAAGTTCTACACCTCCGGCGGCTACGACGTGGGCGGTCTGCGCACCGGCTCGGACGTCACGCTGGACTTCACCGTGGACGTGCCCGAGGACGGCACCTACGACCTGAGCGTCTTCGCCAACTCCCTCAACACCTTCGACAAGGTGAAGGAGCAGGGCCCGGCCAATGTCTACCTGCGCGTGGACGGCAAGGCGGACAGCGAGCGGGAGTTGCACCTGCCGCTCGGCTACAAATGGGTGGTCTGGGACCACACCGACACCCAGGTGAAGCTCACCAAGGGCAGGCACACCCTGACGCTCGCCGCGAAGAGCCTCGACGGCAAGCGCGCCACCAAGGGTGACGCCATCGTCGACCGCCTCACCCTGTCCCTGCCGGACGCCTCGGCCGGCACCCAGGTGTACGAGGGCGAGCTGGCCTGGCCGGCCGGCGGGGCACGGACCGTCTACGACCTGCCGAAGCAGTCGGGTTCGGGCGCGGTCCGGCTCGCGAAGGGCCAGACGGCCACGTTCTGGGTCTACTCACCCGCCGACCGCGAGGCCACCCTCGGGGTCGACACCCTCGGCGGCACCGGCGCCCGGCTCGCCGTCAACGGGCACGACGTTCTGCGCCTGGCCAAGAACCGGAGCAGCGTGGCCGTGTCCCTCTCGGGCGGCGTCAACAAGGTGACCGTGACCGGCGGCCCGGCCACGACCCTCGTCGACCGTCTGACGGTCACATCGACCGAGGGCAAGCTGCCGACGCGTACGTATGAGGCCGGCGACGCCGAGCTCGCGGGCTCGGCCACACTCGCCCCGCTCTCGCTGGCCACCGACGGCACGGCGATCACGGGCATCGGCGGCGCCCCCGGCAACGGCAACACCGCGACGTTCACCGTCACGGCCGACCGGCCCGGCCTGTACGCGCTGCGCGTCCGCTACTCCAACCCGGAGCAGTCCGAGGCCACGCACTACAACCCGGACCCGCTCGCCCGCCACGCCGACATCAGCGTCAACGGCGGCGAGCCGCGGCGCGTCGGCTTCCCGCACAGCTTCCACCAGAACAACTTCTGGGAGCTGACCGTCCCGGTCCAGCTCAGGAAGGGGAAGAACACGATCGGCTTCCGCTCCGAGGAGCTGCCGAACTACGACGGCACCACCTACGCCTCGGACACCTTCCCCGGGGTGCTGCTCCGCTCCCGCTACGCTCCGCTGATCGACCGGATCACCGTCGTGCCGTACGCGAGAGAAGACTGAGAAGACCGAGGGGTGAGGTCGGTCCTCAGGGGGACCCGCTGAGAAGGGCGGGGTCGGTAGCGCTCCCCCGGGGGACCGGCCCGGCCCAGGTTCCCCCGGTTCAGCCACGAGCTGGGGGAGCCGTCAGCTCAGGCGGCCCTGTTCGCAGACCCGCCGGGCGACCTCGCGGAGCTTGATGTTCCGCTCCTGGGAGAAGCGGCGCAGCACGTCGAAGGCCTCCTTCTCGTTGAGGCGGTGGCTGCCCATGAGGATGCCCATGGCCTCGCCGATGAGATGACGTGTGGCGACGGCCTGCTCAAGCTGGGCGTGACTGCGGGCACTGGCGAAGGCGATGGCGGCGTGCGAGGCCAGCAGCCAGCCGGCGGTCTCGCTGTCATCCGTGAAGGAGCCCGATCGGTAGGAGTAGAGATCGAGCGCGCCGAGTTCCTCGTCCTCGGTGTACAGCAGAAAACCCATCATGCTGCCCACGCCCAGTTCACGGGCCTGCTTCGCGTACGCGGGCCAGCGCGGCTGCTCGTCGTTGAAGTCGGGGATGCGGAACACCCGCTCCGATGTGCCCCTGCGGGCCGCGTCGAAGCAGGGGCCCTCCGCCAGGCGCTCCTGCAACTGGTCGCTCTTGACGACCAGGTCGGACGTGGGAGCGAGCGTCTCCACCCGGTTGCCGTGCAGGAGGAGGATGCCGGACGCGTCGCATCCCGCCACGAGCCTCGTGGCCGAGTCGGTGATGTGCGCGAGGGTGGCATCGACCGACTCCTGGGCCAGCAGGTCGCGTGCCATGGAGGCCATCTGCTGCGCGAACACGCGCCATTCCACTGTGATTCTCCCTCGGTCGTCGCCTCGGTGTCCTCTCTGCCCACGTTGCCACGTTTCCCCAGGGAAGGCCGCCCCATTGCGTCATCTATCGAGTTTCGATAGATTTCCATCGTGGCTCGATCGGAGGAGTGGTGATGGGGAAGCCGGCCGTGGCGGCGTTGCGTGGGGTGCTCCTGGTGCTGATCGCCGGGTCGCTGTTCGTGCAGGCGGTGATGGTGCCGCTGTTGGCCGTCGATCTGAACGGCCTGAACCCGCACTACGCGTACCTCCGTACCCCGATCCTCGTGATCACGATCCTCGGTATCGTGACGGCCCAGGTCGTTGTGGTCTGTGTGTGGCGGCTGGTGACGATGGTGCGCTGCGGGACGGTGTTCTCCACCGCCGCCTTCCGGTACGTGCACATCGTGATCGGCGCGTTCGTGGCGGCCGCCCTGCTGGTCTTCGCCCTCGCGATCGTGCTCGCGCCCGGCGAGGCCGTCGCTCCCGGGGTGGTCCTGCTGCTGTGCGGGGTCGTCGTCGCGGTGCTGGGCGTCGCGCTGGTCGTGCTCGTGCTGCGCATGCTGCTCGCGCAGGCCGTCGCACGCGACATCGAGGCGACCCGGATGCGGGCCGAGTTGGAAGAGGTCATCTGATGGCGATCGCCGTCGACATCGACGTGATGCTGGCCAAGCGGAAGATGTCCGTGGGCGAGCTCGCGGAACGCGTCGGCATCACCCCCGCCAACCTGGCGGTCCTCAAGAACGGCCGCGCCAAGGCGGTCCGTTTCTCCACGCTCGCCGCGCTCTGCGAAGTACTGGAGTGCCAGCCGGGGGACCTGCTGCGCTGGGAGTCCGACGGTGTGGACGGCTGAGGCCGCCGGTCCGGGAAAGGGCCGGACTGTGCGGTGCTGCATCCGGACGGGGCGCTGAGGCGTCTTGGACGGTATGGATGTGGAGAAGCCGGCCCGCGAGGGTTCCGAGGCGCGGGTCGATCTGCGCAAAAGGGTGCCCGAACCGACCGCGCCGCCTGTACGTGAGGGCGTCGCGCCCGAGGGATGTCTCGCCGTCGCGATCCGGATCCCCGTGCGGATCGTCGTGCTCGTGCTGGTCGTCCCCGTGCGGATGGTGTGGGACGCGCTCGTGGTGGCCGGACGGTTCCTGAACGACGTGCTGTTCCGGCCGGTGGGGCGGGCGCTGCTGTGGCTCGGTCGGGCGGTGTTCGTCTGGCCGTTCGTGGGGCTGTGGCGGTACGGCGTCGTGCCGGTGGGCAAGGCCCTCGGGTGGCTCGGGTACGTACTCGTGGTCGTGCCCCTGGTGTGGCTGTACCGGCAAGTGCTGACGCCCGTGGGGCACGCGATCGCGTGGGCCGCCACGTGGATCGCCAGGGGTGTCGGGGCCGCGCTCGGCTGGATCTACGCCCACCTGCTCACGCCCGTCGGGCATGCCGTGGTCTGGCTGCTCAGGGGGCTCGTCGTCGTACCCGCCCGGTGGCTGTACACCTGGGTGATCGCACCCGTCGGGCGCGCGATCGCCTGGTGCGCCAAGGGGCTGGTGTGGCTGGTGAGCGCGATCGTCACCGGCATCGGAGCGGTCCTCTACTGGATCACCCGGATCCTGCTCGTCCTGCCCGCGCTCGCCCTCTGGCGCTGGGTTCTCGCCCCCGTCGGGCGGGTCCTCGCCGTCATCGGACGGGAGGTGTGGGACGCCCTCGGGCACGCGTGGCGCGTCGCCGGGCACATCTCGCTCGCCGTCGGGCGGTTCCTCGGCACCCTCTTCCGGTGGGTCTTCGTCGAGCCGGTGCGGTGGGTGTACCGCAGTGTCCTGACGCCGGTCGGACACGTCGTGCGGGACAGCGTCCTGCGGCCCGTCGCCGAAGCCGCCCGCGGCGTGGGGCGCGCCACCCGGCAGGCCCTGGCCTCCGCCCGGGATTCCGTACGGCAGGCGCGTGCCGACGTCCGGCGGATGCTCTTCGGCGTGCCGCGGCAGCCGCGGCCGGTCGACCGCGGGGAACCTTCGGGGCGCGAGACACGTACTCTTGGTAGCAGTACGACCGCTCTCACGAAGGACTGAACGACACTGGGCAAGCGACAGCCCGAAGGCCCGCCGCCCGCACCCGCGGCGCAGCGCATCCGACTGCGCTACACCAAGCGCGGCCGCCTCCGGTTCACCAGCCACCGTGACTTCCAGCGCGCCTTCGAGCGTGCGTTGCGCCGTGCCGAGGTGCCGATGGCCTACTCGGCGGGCTTCACACCGCACCCGAAGGTGTCGTACGCCAATGCCGCACCCACCGGCACGGGCAGTGAGGCGGAATACCTGGAGATCGCGCTCACCGCACCGCGCGATCCGGACCAGCTCAGGGCCCTTCTCGACGCGTCGATGCCCACCGGGCTCGACATCGTCGAGGCGGTCGAGGTCCGCACCTCGGGACTCGCCGACCGGCTGACGGCTTCCGTATGGGAGCTGCGGCTGGACGGTGTGCCGCAGGAGGAGGCCCGCCGCGCGGTGGACACCTTCACCGCGGCCGAGACCGTCGAGGTCCAGCGCCAAGCCAAGAACGGCGTCCGCACCTTCGACGCCCGCGCCGCCGTGGTGAGCCTGGAGATCCCAGACCTCACGGAAACGCACAGTTCGCAGGCTGATAGGCCGACCGACCAGCCCTGTGCGATACTGCGGCTGGTTGTTCGGCACGTGACGCCTGCCGTACGACCCGACGACGTCCTGTCCGGTCTTCGCGCCGTGGCCGACCTGGCGCCGCCGGTCCCCGCAGCGGTGACCAGGCTGGCGCAGGGGCTGTTCGATGAAGAGACCGGCACGGTGACCGACCCGCTCGCGCCCGACCGCGAGGCAGCGGAGGCCCTTTCAACGGCCGAACCGACTGCCGCCGCGACGGCGCCGGCGTAAGGAAGGTTCCGCGAAGGGACGGACGTCGTAGCGCCGCCCTCGGACTCGGGAGCCACCTGGGTCGGGCAGCGTACCGACCAGCAGACTTTCGCCAGGCCGTACGCATTCGGCATACGGAACCGGCGAGACAGGACACAGAGAGCTCCCGTGCGGCGCCCGCGCCCCGGACGGCGGCGAACGCGCAAGAGCGCGCGCCGCGGACGTCACCGGCATCGCCGGACCAGGCGCGGCGCCCGGGAGCCTGACGGGAGAAAAGCCCGCATGCTCGAACCGACCGAACCCGCAGAGTCCTCAACGGGCTCCGAACAGAACACCCCCAGCG